>CALMXT010000158.1 GCA_937871125.1 uncultured Zoogloea sp.
TGGATGCCGGCGCCGATGAAGGGCGGCCACAGGTTCATCAGCAGGCGCAGGCTGCGGGCGCTGAGCTTCACGTTGCGCATGAAACCCTGCTTCAGCTTGGCACTCACGCTTTCGACAATCCCTTGAGCGCCTGACGGATGCCGTCGGAAACGCCGACGCCGTCGGGCAGCAGTTTGACCGCGCCGAGGGCTTCCTTCTCGTTGTAGCCGAGGGCCAGCAAGGCGTTGACGATGTCGGCGCGGTCGTCGCCCGGCATCGCGGCAGCCTGGGCGGCGATGCCGGGGAGCGCCTTGGGCAGCTTGTCGCGCAGCTCCAGCAGCAGCCGCTCGGCGGTTTTTTTGCCGATGCCGGGAATCTTGATCAGGCGGCCGCTTTCCTGCAGGGCGATGGCCTGGGCGAGATCGGTGACCGACAGGCCGGAGAGCACCGCCAGCGCGGTGCGGGCGCCGATGCCGGCCACTTTGATCAACTGGCGGAAGGCGGCGCGCTCGTCCTCGCTGGCGAAGCCGTAGAGAAAATGGCCGTCCTCGCGCACCGCCATGTGGGTGGCGAGGCTGACGCTCTGGCCGTTGGCGGGCAGGCCGTAGAAGGTGCTCATGGGCACTTCGAGCTCATAGCCGACGCCGTTCACGTCCACCAGGATTTGCGGGGGATTCTTCTCGGCCAGGCGGCCGGTGATGCGTCCGATCATGGGGGCTTTCGGGGTTCAGGAAAAACGGGCGGCAATGAAGGCCGGCAGGGCTTCGGCACGGGCGGCAAGGGCGGCCAGATGCGGGTAATCGCTGTCGTCCGCGAGGCCCGGCAAGGTGAAGCGGGTGAAACGCCAGGCCACGGCGACGGTGATGTCGGCCTGGGTCGGCTTGGCGCCGCATAGCCAATCGGTGTCGCCGACGTGCCGCTCGATGAGCGCGTAGGTGTTGCGGATCTGCGCTTCGGACCGCTCGATCCACTCGGGCCAGCGCGCATCGTGGGGGCGCACGCTGGTTTCGTAGTAGCGGTGGACGCTCTTCTCGGCGGCGGCGAGACCGAAACCGACGAGTTGCAGGCAGCGCCGGCAGGCATCGGCGTCGGTCGGCATGAGACTTTGACCGCCGGGGGCGATGCGCTCGAACCAGGCGACGATCTGGCTGCTGTCCACCATCACTTCGCCGTCGTCGAGCACCAGGGTGGGCGCCTTGAGCAGCGGGTTGATGGCGCTGAATTCGGGGATGTTGCGGAAGACCGACAAGGATTGGTGTTCGAAGGGGATGCCGAGCATCCGCGCGGTGATGAAGCTGCGACGAACGAAGGGCGAATCGAGCATGCCGACGAGTTTCATGGTTTGCCTCCTGAGGTGGGTTGGGCGCAACGGGCGGCCGTCTGGCGCAGGCGGGCGAGCACGGCGTCTGCTTCGTCGCGGCTTTTGACGGGGATGCGGGCTTCGTGGCCACTGCCGAGGTTGCCGCCGCCAAAGGCGATCTTCACCTCGTCGGCGCGCACGTCGATATATTGGACGATGCCGAGGTTGATGGAGCGCTGGGTGCCGTTTTCAGGGGGCAGCGCAAACGGGCAGAAGGCGGTCGAGCCGAGGCCGGTCGCGGCATCCTGGGCGGCGGCCGGCGCGGCGAACAGGGCGACCGGCAGGGCGAGCAGCGCAAGGCGTTTCATCGATCTCTCCCGGCAAAGAATCGGGCGATGTCGTGGAGACTGGCGGCCAGCGGCACGCCGGCCGCTTGCACGTCGTCGTCGGGCTGCAGCAGGTCGGGCACCATGACCACGCGGGCTCCGGCCGCCAGCGCACCGCGCACGCCGGCGTTGGAGTCTTCGAGCACCAGACAGTTCGCCGGCGGCACGCCGAGACGCGCGGCAGCGGCGATGAAGATGTCCGGCGCCGGTTTGCCGCGGAGCACTTCGTCGCCGCAGACCATGCCATGCACCCGCGCCAGCAGGCCGACCGCGGCCAGCTTGGGTTCGGCGCGGGAGCGGCGGGTCGAGGTGGCCACCACCCGCCGGAGTGCCCGCGCGTCGAGTTCGTCGAACAGTTCGACGGCGCCGCCCTTGAGCGGGATGCGGCCTTCGGCGATGGCGGTTTCGTAGATTCGGCCGAAGGCGTCGTAGAGCTCGACGACGGGATAATCGTCGCCCAGGTGCCGGCGGATGACCGCCGGGCCGTCCTTCGAATTGAGACCGACCAAGGCCAGCCCGACTTCGTAGCGCCATTCGACGCCCAGCTCGGCGGCAGCCTCGGCGACGGTGGCGAGCGCAACCCGCTCGCTGTCGAGCAGCAGGCCGTCCATGTCGAAGATGACGGCGTGGATGTCGGCGGCGGCAAAGGCTGGGGCGAAACTCATGAAACGACTCCCGGCCAGCGTCCGAATGCCAGCGTGGCGGCAAGGACGAGGCCATGCAGGTTGGCGGCGGCAATGGTCAGTTTAAGGGCCGGCGCCAGTTCGGATGGCTCGGCGGCATGGGCCATCAGATAGCGGGCGGCGCGGAAGGAGAAAATCAGCGTCAGCGCGGCGGCCGCGGCGCCTTGCGGCAGGCGGTCGCGCCCGACCATCAGCACCAGCCAGCCATACGCCGCCAGCACCAGGCCCAGGTAAACCCACTTGGCGCTGTCCGGACCGAGACGCACCACCAGCGTGCGCTTGCCGGCGACTTCGTCGCTGCGGCGGTCGGGAAATTCGTTGATGAACAGAATCGCCGCAACCAGCAAGGCATACGACAGCCCCGCGACGAAGGGCTGCGCCGAAAAGGCTCCGCGCTGGACGAAGTCGGCTCCGACCACGACGATCAGCCACCCCGCGGCCACCGCCGCCTCGCCCAGCCCGCGGGCCACCAGCGTCAAGGGCGGCGCGGTGTAAGCCCAGCCGAGAAAGAGCCCGGCAAGGCCGATCGCCAGCAGGCCGGACGCTGATTTCAGAGTGAGCCAAAGTCCGGCCGGCACCACCAGCGCGATGAGGGCGTAGCCAAGGCGGCCGGTTTCGGCTTCGGAGAGCACGCCGTTCTGGATGAAGCGGCTGCCGCCGGTGAACGGGAAGATCCGCTCGACGTTGGCGGCGTCGGCGCCGCTGCGGGCATCGTGGTAATCGTTGAGCACGTTGATGCCGGCGTGGGCGACGAGGGCGAAAAAGAGGGTCAGCGCGGCCTTGGCCGGGTCGATGGCGAGGCCGCTGCCGTGGGCGACCGCCAGCCCGATCAGGCAGGCCACCAGCGTGACGCCGAGAAAGGCCGGCCGCGTAGCCAGCAGGCAGGCGCGGATCGGCCGGGCGCGCAGGGACGGAACAGGTTCGGCGGAGGTGGGCGCCATGACTCGGAAAGACGTGATCGGAGCCGCCATGCTGCGGCGCAGGGACGCGCGGGTCAAGCGGCAGCGATCCGACGCGACAAGGCAGACAAGCCCCAGGCGGAATCAGTTAGCATCGGCAAATCCCGTTCCACCACCCGCCGACGCGCTTCCGATTGTGGCCACCGCTGCTGCTCCCCACTCCCACCTCCCTTTCCGACCGGCACTCGGGCCACGCCTTTACGGCGGACTGGCTGCCAGTCTTGCCTTTGCCGCGCTGGCCGGCTGGTTCGCAATCTACCCGCTCGACCCTCTCGTCGCCGGCGCTCTGCTCGCGGCTTATGGCCTGCTGGTGCTGTGGCAGCCGACGAGCTGGCTGCTCGTAATGCCGGCCCTGTGGCCGGTGATCGATCTCGCCCCGTGGAGCGGGCAGATCTATTTCACCGAAAGCGATGCCCTGGCACTGGCAAGCTTGGCGGCCCTCGGGTTGCGGGAGGCATTTGCACCCTCGGCGCCCACCCTGAGCGGCCGTGCGCCGGTCAAGTTGACGGTTACCGCGCTCGTCGTTTTCGGACTTCTGGCCGTCAGCGTATTGATTTCCGGCCTGCGCGGGCTCAATCCCCTGCCGTCGCTGGACGCCTCCGCCATGGTCGGCTACAACTCGACGCTCAACGCCGTGCGGGTCGGCAAGGGCTTCGTTCTGGCCTTCATGCTGATCCCTTTCCTGCACCTGGCGATCCGGCGCAACGGTCAGGCTGCGCTGGACAAACTGACTGTCGGTCTGACCCTCGGCCTTGCCAGCTGTGCGCTGGCCGCACTCTGGGAGCGCCTCGCCTTTCCCGGCTTCGCCAATTTCGGCAGCGACTACCGGACCACCGCGCTGTTTTGGGAGATGCACGTCGGGGGCGCGGCACTGGATGCCTGGCTGATGCTCTGTTTTCCTTTTGCGCTGCTGGCGCTGCGCCAGAACCGCACGCCACTTGCCAAAGGTCTCGCGCTGGTCGCGGTGGGATTGGGCAGCTACGCCAGCTTCACCACCTTCTCTCGCATTGTCTATGCCGCGATCGCCGTTTCGCTGACTCTTCTCGGCGCTCTGGCCTTGCTGCGCCCGACACCGGCGTCCGCCGACAACGAGCCGCGCCGCCTGGGCGTTCTGCTCGCGCTCATCGCCGCGGTACTGATCGGGGGCGGTTTGACCTTCCCGGAAGGCGGCTACCGCGGGCTCGCCGCCTTCACCGGAGCGGCCCTGCTCGCCTACATCGGCGGAGGCGCGGTGGCGGGCATACGGCTCGGCCATCTGGCTACCGGGATGATGACCGGTGTCATGCTGCTGGCTGTCGGCGCACTGGCGACCCTGCTGCTGCCGAAAGGCGTTTACCTGATCTACGCCCTGTCCTGGACGCTCACCGCCAGCGTGCTGAGCGTGGTTTGGAAGCGTGGACGCGATACCGTGCCAAGCCCCATCGTTGTCGCCCTGCTGACCTGGACCATCCTCAACACCGTTCAGATTAGCGCCTACTGGAGCGAACCGACCCGCTTCGTCGGCACCGCCATCGCCGCAGCGCTGGTGCTGGCACCGATCGCCGGCCAGGCGCTCGGGCGGACTCCGCTGTGGGCGCCGAAACCGGGCGATCTGTATGGGGTTATCGCCGTGCTGGCACTGGGCGGCATGCTGGTCACAACCCTCGGCGGCTACTACATGAACAGCCGTCTGTCGGCGACCCGCGACGATGTCGGCGTCCGCTTCGAGCACTATGCAAACAGCCTCCGCCTGATGCAGTCGAGCGGCGACACCGTCGCGGGAATAGGCCTGGGGCGATACCCGGACGCCTATTTCTGGACCATAGAAAATCCCGGCGTACCGGGTTCGCTGGCTTTGCACCGGGATGCCGGCGGGCGTTACATGCAGCTCGGCGGCCCGAGGGGCGTTCGGTCCGGCGACGAAAGCCTGCTGCTGACCCAGCGCATTCCCGTCGCAACGGAATCCTGGGTCCACTACCGGTTCAAGGCACGCAGCGCGCAGGATCTCGGCATCGCTCTGCATCTCTGCCGCAAACATCTGCTTTACGACGATTTTTGCACGCGTGTCAGCATTCCACTCAAAGGCCGGGACGGCTGGCAAAGCTTTGAAGGGATTTTCCCGGAACCACTGGCCGGACCGGGCATCCCACCCCGTCTGGCAACGTTTTCCGTCAGCATGAACAGCCGGACACAGGTGGACGTGGACGCCTTCGAACTGGTCGATTCCCAGTTGCGCCCCCTGCTGCGCAACGGCGACTTCGAACAGGGAAATGACTTCTGGTTCTTCACATCGGATCGCGACCACCTGCCCTGGCATGCCAAAAACCTGTTCGTCCACACCTATGTGGAACAAGGTCTGCTCGGACTGGTCGCACTGGTCCTCGCGCTGAGCACCGCATTCGCGCGCCTGCTGCGCCGCCCAACCCGACTTCACCCCTTCGCACCGAATCTGCTCGCCGCCCTCGTCGGCGTAACGACGGTAGGGCTGGTGGATAGCCTCATCGACATCCCGCGGATCACGCTTTTTCTGACGCTGCTCCTGTGGCTTGCCCTCAACCTGCGTCAGCCCGCCGCCCGCTGACACAACCCACACACCCCGAAGCTGGGCAAGCCCTCAATGCTTGCCCAGGCAGGCCTGGAAGTTCTCGAAGGCGCCGAAGACCGGTGTCGCCGGACGGGATTCCGCGCACAGATCCGCAACTTCGACCCCCGATTTTTCACGGCGCGGCGGAGGGCTCCGCCACGAAAGGTCGAACATTCCGACATCGGTAAACAAGTCCCGCACGGGATGCCGACCCAGATAAAGCCAGCCGACATGGGTCGACATGTTGCCGTTGTCCCGCAGAATTCCATCGCCACGGACAGATATCGGACCATCCACCAAGTTACCGTCCAGATCGGCGGAGGTTTCGCTGAAACTGAGCAGAATTCCCGCCGTATCGATCAGGCTGTTGTGCCGGACAAGGCTTTGCGAAGCCCGGTTCAGGTAAATTCCATTGTCGGAACAATAGGCGATCAGATTCGATTCGAGGACCCCGCGCTCCTGTTCGACAATGCAGCGCTCGTCCCGGCATGACGCGGCATTGGTCCCGCCTCCGCCCAACGACAATCCGACACGGCGGCCCGGCATGTCGCGCAAGGTGTATTCGCACAACACGGTGTTCCCGACGAAACGGTTCCCGCTGCCAGCCCCCTTCGCGAACCCGCCGTAGCTTGTCCGATCGCCCTCGCCCTTGATGAAATCGCGAATCAGGTTGCCTCGGATCACCCAGTTGCTGGCACCGACCAGGTCGATTGAAGTCACGGGGTTGGCGGTCCGCCGAACCGAGTTGTTCACGATCGTGTTGTTCGCGACGATGCCGTTGTCGGGCTGAGCGCCTTCGCCGTTGATCTTGAAGTGAGCGTTGAAATCGACCAGGGTGTTGTTGCGCGCGACGAAATGGGTCGCTTCGCCTACAACATGGAAGGCATGTTCGCAATCCGAGTGGTTGCTGCACATGCCGCGGATGTGGAGGTTTTCAAAAATCCACCACGGCGCACTGACATGAAATCCTTCCAGGATATCGAACTCCAGGAAGACCGTTCCGGCCCGCGCGGCGCGCACGGTGATCGGCGCATCTTCCCGGCCCGGTCGGGTCACGGAAATGGACCCGCCGGCAAAATGATAGGTGCCGGGGAGAAGGGATATCACGTCGCCCGGCCGGGCCTGTTGGATTGCGCCAATGAGTTGTTCCGGCGTCCCAACCAGGACGGTGCTGATGGCGGGCTCCTGCTGCGGCTCGGCCACCGCTCCCGCCCACACCACGATAGGCAAAGCGCCCCCGGAACGCCCCCGGTCCAGCCATGTAAAGAGCGCATTCACGCGCTGCCCCACAAAAACGACCGGTGGGATGCGCCCGTCGGAAAGACCTTCCAGGTAGGCACCCAAAAGGCGCGGCGTCACACCTCGCGATTGGAGGAACCAGCCAAGTGCGCCAACCGCAACAAGCAGAACCAGGAGCAGCGGACCGACCAGGGGTCTGAGAAGAAGCGCAAATCGGCTCGACATGGCAGGAGTGGGAAAATTGGGTCGTCCGAGTATACCCAAGCCCACAGGGCGGAGAACCCCGCAGCCACAGCGAGGCGCGCGGCATCAACGCCGCCGCAGCGCCATATGGGTGCGGATGAAGTCCTCGGCGCCCGCGTGCAGCCGCTCGACGGGCGGACTCGCCAGCCAGTTTCGGACCAGGCCCGACACGAAAAGGAAGGTGTCGTAAGCCAGCGCCTCAGGGTCGACTCCGGCTCGCAACTGGTTCTTGAGGGCGGCACGACCGTAAGCGTCAATCAACTGCTGCAGAAAGTGGAACTGGCCAGACGTGCAGTTCATCATTCCGCTGAACTCATCCACGTACTCGCACTTGAAGGTCACGATGTCGAGTGTCTCCCGCGTCTGTGGCTGATCGACGAGGACGCGGATGATCTCCTGCAGCGCCCGTTCGATACCGCCAAGCGGATCGTCGTCCTCTTCGTCGAAGATCACCCGATCGAGAAACGGCAGCGTCGCCTCTTCGCGCATCGCAAAAAACAGATCGGATTTGTTTTTGAAGTGCCAATAGACCGCGCCCCGCGTCACGCCTGCCGCGAGGGCGACTTTCTCCAGGCTGGTGCGGCCAACGCCGCATTCGAGGAAAACCCGACGGGCGGCCTCGACGATCTGGCGGCGGGTGACTTCAGCGTCTTCTTTTGTCCTACGAACCATTCGGCATTTTTCGAGTCGGAAATGAATTGCGGGGCTATTTACATACATCCGCGTTTGTATAAACTATGCCCCAATACAAACCAGAAATCCAGCCCCCGGAGTTCATCTTGAACACGCTTCCTTCGCACCTGCCCCTCGCGCCCCGTGCCGCTCTGCCAGTACTTGCCGCCTCTCTCGTTCTTCTTGCCGGCTGCTCCGGCAAAGAGCAGACGGCAGGCGCTCCTCCAGCCGGCGGCATGCCCGCCCTGCCGGTCACCGTCCTCGAAATGCAGCCGACGAGGGCCGAAACCAGTGTCGAGGCGGTTGCCCAGACCGAAGGCGCACGGGAAGTGGAAGTCCGCGCACGCGTCGGCGGCATCCTGATGAAACGCGTCTATGAAGAAGGCGCCGCCGTGAAGGCTGGCCAGCCGCTCTTCCTGATCGACCGGGCGCCGCTTGAAGTGGCCGTCGCCCAGGCCAAGGCGCAGCTCGCCGAGAGCAAGGCCCGTGTGGAACAGACCCAGCGCGAGGCGGCCCGCCTGAAGGGGCTGCTCGCCCAGCAAGCGATCAGCCAGCGCGAATACGACACCGCCAGTTCCGACAACGCCGCCACCCTCGCCGCCGTGCAAGCCGCCCAGGCCAACCTGCGCCAAGCGGAACTGAACCTCTCCTACGCCACCGTCACCGCTCCGGTCAGCGGCATCACCGGCCGCGCGGCCGTTTCCGAAGGCACCCTCGTCGCCTCCGGCAGTGGCACGCTGCTGACCACCGTGGTCCAGGTCAATCCGATCTGGGTACGTTTCTCGGTGGCCGAGAGCGAGCTCTCCGCGGCCATGCCCGACGGACACTTCAAACCGCAGGCGATCCGTGGCGTCGAACTGATTCTGCCCGACGGCAGCACTTACCCGGCCCGCGGCAAGCTCAATTTCTCCGCCAGCCAGATCGATCCCAAGCTTGGCACCCTGCAGTTGCGCGGCGAGTTTCCCAACGCCGAGGGCCGCCTGCTACCGGGCCAATTTGTGCGTGCCCGCCTGATTACCGGGGTGCGCGACGGCGTCTTCAAAGTGCCCCAGGGCGCGGTGGTGCAAACCGACAAGGGCACCATCGTCATGCTGGCCAGTGCCGACAACAAAGTAGAGCCGCGCCCGGTGAAAACCGGCCAGTGGAGCGGCACCGACTGGGTCATCCTGGGCGGTCTGAAGGCCGGCGACAAGGTGATCGTCGACAACCTGATGAAGGCCCGTCCGGGCGCCCCGATTGCGCCGCACGCACCGGGCGAAGGTCCGGGCGCGGCGCCGGGCAAGCCCACCGAGGGTGCGGGAGCCGCCAAACCGGCCGCGCCCACGGCGCCGGCACCGGCTGCGGCCAAGGGCTGAGGGAGCCGTCATGTCACGATTTTTCATCAATCGCCCGATCTTCGCGTCGGTCATCTCCATCGTCATCGTCATCGCCGGACTCATGGCGGCGCGGTCTCTGCCCATCGCCCAATACCCGGAAATCACGCCGCCGACGGTCATCATCAGCGCATCCTATCCCGGCGCCTCCGCCGAAACCCTCGCTAAAACGGTGGCCGGCCCCATCGAGGAACAGCTCTCCGGGGTTGAAAACCTGCTGTATTTCAGTTCCAACGCCGGCTCCAACGGCAGCCTGACCATCACCGCGTCCTTCGAAGTGGGGACCAACGTGGACATGGCCACGGTGAACGTCAACAACCGGGTCAAGATCGCCGAGCCGCGCCTGCCGGACGTAGTCCGCCAGTACGGCGTAACGGTGCAGAAACGCTCCAACGACATTCTGCTGGTCACCACCCTGACCTCGCCGGACAGCAGCCGGACGCCGCTCTTCCTGTCCAACTACGCGCTGGTGAACGTGCTGGACGACCTGAAGCGTATTCCCGGCGTGGGCGACGCCCAGATCTTCGGCGCCCTGGATTACTCCATCCGCCTCTGGCTTCAGCCGGATCGCATGGCCCAGCTCGGCGTGACCAGCACCGACATCGCCAACGCCGTTGCCGCTCAGAACAAGCAGAACGCGGCCGGCAAGATCGGTCAGGAGCCGGCCCCGCCCGGCCAGCAACTGGTTTACACGGTCACTGCCAAGGGGCGTCTCACCAGCCCCGAAGAGTTCGGCAACATCATCGTTCGCGCCGCCGGCCCCAATGGCGTATTGCGCGTCAAGGACGTGGCCCGTGTGGAGCTCGGCGCCCAGAACTACGACGCCAGCACCACCCTGCTCGGCAAACCCGTGGTCGGGGTAGGCATCTTCCTGCAATCGGGAGCCAACGCGCTGGAAGTGGCCGATCGGGTGCGCACCCGGATGGAAGAGCTGAAGCAGAAGTTCCCTTCCGGCATGGACTACGTGATTCCCTTTGACACCACCAAGTTCGTCCAGGCCTCGATCAACGAAGTGGTGCACACGCTGATAGAAGCCCTGATCCTGGTGGCGGTGGTGGTGTTCATCTTCCTGCAGAACTGGCGCGCCACGCTGATTCCGCTGATCGCCGTTCCGGTGTCGCTGATCGGCACTTTCGCCGGTCTGTGGGTATTTGGCTTTTCCATCAACACTCTGACCCTGTTCGCCATGGTGCTGGCCATCGGTATCGTTGTGGACGACGCCATCGTGGTGCTCGAAAACGTCGAGCGCCTGATGTGGGAAGAGAATATGGCACCGCGCGCGGCAGCCATCGAAGCCATGCGCGAAGTCTCGAGCGCGGTGATCGCCATCGTGCTGGTGCTGTGCGCGGTGTTCATTCCGGTGGCCTTCCTTGGCGGCATCGCCGGCAAGCTGTATCAGCAGTTTGCCGTTACCGTGGCCATTTCCGTCACGCTCTCGGGCATCGTCGCGCTGACCCTGACCCCGGCCTTGTGCGCCCTGCTGCTAAAGAACAAACATGAAGAACCGGCGATCTTCCGGCCCTTCAACCGGCTGTTCAATGCCTTCACCAACTCCTACACGGGCATGGTGAACAAGACCCTCCACCACCGCATCATCGGAACGGTGGCCTGCATCATCATCGTGGGTGGCAGCATCTTCATGTTCCGGGCCGTTCCGGGCGGCTTCGTGCCGGCCGAGGACCAGGGCTATCTGATCAGCGCCCTGATGCTGCCGGACGGCGCCAGCCTGCAACGCACCCGCGTCAGTGGCGAGCAGTTCCAGGGCATGCTCAAGCAGGATCCGGCCGTGGACAAGGTCTTCGTCATCGCCGGCAACGACATCGTCGGCGGCGGCCAGAAGGCCAACGCCGGCACGGTGTTCATCCCGCTCAAGGACTGGAGCGAACGCACCGCCGACGCCGACTCGCTGGCAAAGAAATTCTCCGGCATGGGCATGATGCTGCCGGACGGCCTCGGTCTGGTGTTCAACCCGCCGGCAATCCGCGGGCTGGGCGCCGCCGGCGGCTTCGAGGTCTACGTTCAGTCCCGCGGAGACGCCAGCCCTGAAAAACTGGCGGGCGTCATCCAGCAGTTCGTGGAAGGGCTCAAGAAGCGACCGGAACTGGTGGGCATCAACACCTTCTTCCGACCGACCTCGCCCCAGCTTTACGTGGAAGTCGACGAAGCCAAGGCACTGTCCATGGACATTCCGGTCTCGGACGTCTATCAAACCTTGCAGTCCTCCATGGGCACGCTGTACGTCAACGACTTCAACCTCAATGGACGCACCTACCGGGTCCAGCTGCAGGCCGACGCAGCCTATCGCGCCAAGCCGGAGGATCTGGGCAAGGTTTACGTGCGCACCGCCGGCGGCGCCATGGTGCCCGTCTCGACGCTCATCAAGGTCAAGTCGGTCGTCGGAGCGGAACTGCTCGAACGCTATAACGGCTTCCTGGCCGCCAAGGTGCTGGGCAACTCCATTCCTAAGGTCAGCACCGGCGACGCGATCAAGATCGTCGAAGAAGTCGCCAAAGAAACCCTGCCCTCCGGCTATGAACTCGCCTGGACCGGTCAGGCCTTCCAGGAGAAGCGCACCGGAACCACCTCTGCCGTCGCCTTCGGTTTCGGCATCATCATGGTCTTCCTGATTCTTGCGGCGCAGTACGAAAAGTGGTCGCTACCGCTCGCCGTGATCATGTCCGTGCCTTTCGCCCTCTTCGGCGCGCTGGCCGCGGTGATGATCCGAGGCATGCCCAACGACATCTACTTCCAGATCGGTCTGGTGGTGCTGATCGGCCTCGCCGCCAAGAACGCCATTCTGATCGTCGAATTTGCCGCCCAGAAACGGGCCGAAGGAATGCAGGTGCTGGAAGCAGCCCTGGAGGGCGCGCGTCTGCGCTTCCGGCCTATCGTCATGACCTCGCTGGCCTTCATTCTCGGCGTCTTCCCGCTGGTCAAGGCCTCAGGCGCCGGCGCTGCCGCCCGCAAATCCATGGGCACCGGTGTGTTCGGCGGGATGGTGGCCGCCACCTTCATCGCAACGATCTTCATCCCCATGTTCTTCAGCTGGTTTGCCGGCCGCAAGGCCAGCCGCACCGACGACACCGCCGAAACCCCCAACAGCAACGAGGAGAAGGCTTGATGTTCCGCCCCGATTCCCAACTCGCGCCCTTCTCGCCGGGAAAAGTCGCCGTCGCCGTCCTGGCCGCGCTTAGCCTCGCCGGCTGCGCCATCGGCCCGGACTACGTCCGCCCGGAGGCGCATCTGAACCTGCCCGCGCAATACACGGCAGCGCCGATCGCCACCAGCCCCGCCATCGCCAGCAGTTGGTGGACCCTGTTTGGCGACGCCAAGCTTGACGAACTGGTCGCCCAGGCCCTCGCCGGCAGCCCGGACGCGCGGATCGCCTCCGCGCGCATCGAGGAAGCCGATGCCTTGCTGCGCCAAGTGGATGCCGCGCTGTTGCCGCAGGTCAACGCCGACGCCGCCGGCAGCCGCAGCCGCATCAGCCAGACCAACGCCACGCCGATTCCGTCCACTGCCCCGATCACCCGCAGCAGCACCCGGCTCAGTCTCTCCACCACCTTCGAACTCGATGTCTGGGGCAAGCTGCGGCGCGCCTCCGAAGCCGCCAAAGCACAGGCTCTCGGCACCCGCTACGCCAGCGAAACCGTGTCCCTGAGCCTTTCCGCCGCGGTGGTGCAAGCCTATTTGAACCTGCGCGCCATCGATGCCGAACTGCGCGTCACCAGCGATACGGTCAGCAGTCAGGCACGCAGCGCCCAGCTCACGCGAACCCGCTTCGAAGGCGGCATCGCGTCGCAACTGGACGTACAGCAGGCCGAAGGCGCGCTTGCGACCTACACCGCCGCGCTGCTGGAACTGGAAAAGTCGCGCGCCCTCTCGGAAAACCTCATCGGCCTGCTGGTCGGCCAACCCGGCCTCCAGATTCCCGCGGGCGATCTGCGCAACCTGCCGTTGCCGCCGGCTCCGCCCGCCGGTCTGCCCTCGACGCTCCTCGAAGCGCGTCCCGATGTGCGTCAAGCCGAAACCGACCTGATTGCCGCCAACGCAAAGATCGGCGTCGCCAAGGCGGCCCTTTTCCCGAGCATCACGCTCACCGGCAATTTCGGACGCGAAAGCAAGGATCTGTCCCAGTTGTTCAGCGCCCCGTCGGCGATCTGGTCACTGGGTGCCGGCATCACGCAGCCGATCTTTGAAGGTGGTCGCCTGCGCGCCCAGGTGGATCAAGTCACCGCTCAGCAGAAGCAGAGCCTGGAAAGCTATCGCAAGGCCGCCTACACCGCATTTCGCGAAGTGAACGACGCGCTGGTCAAGGTCCGCCAGAGCGGCGAAACCGAAGACGCATACACCAACGCCATGAAGGCCGCCAAGCGCGCCCTCCAGCTGGCCCAGGTCCGTTACGACGGTGGCTACTCGCCCTATTTGGACGTGCTCACGGCCCAGCGCACCGCCAACGACGCCACCCTCGCCTGGGTCCAGAACCGCCAAGCCAGGCTAAGTGCCACGGTAGAGCTGTTCAAGGCGCTAGGAGGAGGCTGGAAAAACAGCTGA
>CALMXT010000159.1 GCA_937871125.1 uncultured Zoogloea sp.
CCCGACGTCCTCGAGCGCATGCGCCAGCGTCTCGACTCGCGACCACACTTCGGGGCGACGCAAGGTGATTTCGGCCAATCGGGCAGCATGTCCGAGTTCATCCGTTCCCGGTAGGAGCCAGGCCAAGGCCTCGGCTTTTGCCGTATCGCCCGGCTCGTATCGCTCCCCCAGACTCAGATACTCAAGCCGGAAAATCCGCTCCGCCGCGGGGCCGGCAAGCAGGCCGACCATCTGGGCCCGAATCTCCCGATGCTGGCGCGGCGTGAGGGCTTCAACCTGGGCGCGGCCCTCCGGGCTTTGCAGCGCAATCTCATAACCTCGTCCGTCGGGCTGCAAACCGCCCTCGCTCATCAACCAACGCAATAACTGGCGCGGCAAAACGAGCTCCGATTTCACGCACAGCCCCCATAAATCGGAGCAGGTGCGCCCGTTGCCGCTGTCGGTGCGCCAGCTTTCCGCCCCGACGGGCGCAACCGCAACCCGCCGCACGGAAACCCCGCCCAACGCAAACGCCACCGCATGCCCGGCCTCGTGAACGCAGGTCGCCTGCCTTTCCGCCACGCTCAATCCGCGCACCGTATCCCCTAAAAAGGTCGCCATCGCTGGCGGTAGGAACTGCAGCCGACTTACGGCTTGCCCGATAATAGCGCCCCATGAACAACTTTCCGGAAGCCTTCCGATGATTGCCGCGTTTGCCCTTCTCCTTGCCTTCCAGCTCGCCGGCGAAGCCCTGCGGGTCGCCCTGCATCTGCCGGTGCCGGGCCCGGTCATAGGCATGGCCTTGCTGCTTGTCTGGCTGGTCATGCGCCGCGGGCCCGACGAGCCCCTGCGCCATACCGCCGGCAACCTGCTGCAAAACCTGTCGCTGATGTTCGTTCCCGCCGGCACAGGGGTCATGCTCCACATCGGCCGGCTCACCGACGAAGCCTGGCCGATCGCCGTCGCGCTGGTCGCCAGTACCGTGCTCGGGCTGGCCGCAACCGGCCTGACCCTGCACCTGCTGACCCGCAATCGCAGCACCGGAGAAAACCAATGAACCCCGGCAGCATGACCGAAATCTGGGTTTATCTCTCCACCCAGCCCCTGCTCTGGCTAACCCTCACGCTCGCCGCCTATCTCGTCGCCATCGCCTTGCACCGCAAGTCGGGCGGACATCCAGCAGTCAATCCCGTGCTGATCTCGGTCGCAATCCTGGTGTGCCTGCTGATGGCGACCGGCACGCCCTATCAACGCTATTTCGACGGTGCCCAGTTCGTACACTTCCTGCTCGGCCCGACCACCGTCGCCCTCGCCGTTCCGCTCCACGCCCAGTTCAAGCGCCTGCTTGCCATGGGCGGACCTATCCTTATCGCACTGGTCGTCGGCTCCCTCGTCGCCGGACTGTCGGCCTACGCCATCGGCGCCCTGCTCGGCGCCAGCGCACCGACAGTCGCCTCGCTGGCGCCCAAGTCGGTCACCACCCCCATCGCGATGGGCATCGCGGAACGCCTTGGCGGACTTGCCTCCCTCACCGCGGTGTTCGTGATCCTCACCGGCATCTTCGGCGCCATCTTCGCCGACGGCCTTCTCAGACGCCTCGGCGTAAAGGACGAAGCGAGCGTCGGCTTCGCGCTGGGTCTGGCCGCTCACGGCATCGGCACCGCGCGGGCCTTTCAACTCAGCGAGCAGACCGGCGCCTTTGCCGCGCTGGCGATGGGTCTCAACGGCTTGTTCACCGCCATCACGCTGCCCTGGCTGCTGCCCCTGCTGGCACCGCTGCTCAAATGAGCCGACCCTAAGCCGGCTTGTTCCTGCGCCGCTCGCCCCCGATAATCGGGCTCATCACATTTTTGCTGCACCGCATCCATGGACTTGTTGATCGACGTGATCCTGCGTGCCGGCCGTTCTGCGGTCGAGCTGTCGTTTTTTGTGTTGCTGCCGGTCATGATCGTCATGCTCTCGCTGATGCGCCTGCTCGAAGCCCGCGGCGTGCTCGATTGGGTGGTGACCCGCATCACGCCGTTGTTGCGCCCCTTCGGCCTCACCGGGCTGGGGGTGTTCGCCGCCGTGCAGATCAACTTCGTGAGCTTCGCCGCACCGGTGGCCACACTGGCGATGATGGACCAGCGCGGCGCCTCCAGCCGGCATCTGGCCACCACACTCGCCTTGGTGATGGCGATGGCCCAGGCCAACGTATCGATGCCGATGGCCGCCATGGGTCTGCACTTTGGCGTTGTGCTGGGCTGGTCGCTGGTAGGCGGGCTGGTCGCCGCCGCCGCCACCTATTACGGCTTCGGTCGCCACCTCTCCTCCACCGAGCACACCGTCGATGAAACCCTCCAGCACCCGGTCGCCGAAAGCGCCAAAGGCGTGCTCGACGTCATCAACCGGGCCGGCGCCGAAGCCTTCAAGATTGCCGTCGGCTCCATCCCGATGCTGGTACTGTCACTCACCGTGGTCCTCGCCCTGCGCCGGCTCGGCGCCCTCGACGCGCTGACAACACTGCTGGCGCCGTTGCTGCTGGCGGTCGGCGCCGAACCGGCGTTGATCCTGCCGACGCTCACCAAGTTTCTTGCCGGCGGCACCGCAATGATGGGCATCATGGACGAAATGCTGCGCGCCGGCACGGTCACCGCCGCCACCCTGAACGGCGCCAGCGCCGGACTATTGATCCATCCCCTCGACGTACCCGGCGTCGCCGTGCTGCTGTCGGCCGGCCGACGGGTTGCCGACGTCTGGAAACCCGCAGCCCTTGGCGCCCTGGTCGGACTTGCGGTCCGGATCGCCGGGCACATGATTGCCGGATAGCCTCCGGAGAGAACCGGAGCCCCGATGTCCTTGCCCAGCCCCCCAACCCACATCCGGGCCAACCCGAACCGCCAGTACAAATACTACGAGTTCGTGATGGCGGCCTTTGTCGCCGTCTACCTGTGCTCGAACCTGATCGGCCCGGCCAAGGCCGCCCAACTCACACTTCCCGGTGTGGGGCCGGTCACCTTCGGAGCGGGCGTACTGTTCTTTCCGGTGTCCTACATCTTCGGCGACGTGCTCACCGAAGTGTATGGCTACGCCCGCGCGCGGCGGGTCATCTGGGCCGGCTTCGGCGCGATGATCTTCGCCTCGGTGATGGCCTTCGTCGTTGTGGCGCTGCCGCCAGCCCCCACATGGGCCAACCAGCCCGCCTACGAAATCGCCTTTGGCTCCACCTGGCGCATCGTCGCCGCCTCGCTCTGCGCTTTTTTCTGCGGCGAATTCGTCAATTCCTTCGTCCTCGCCCGGATGAAGATCCGCAGCAACGGCCGCCACCTGTGGCAACGCACCATCGGCTCGACCATCGTCGGCGAAGGCGTCGATTCCCTCTTGTTCTACCCGCTGGCCTTCTGGAATTCCGGCCTCATTCCAAACGAACTGCTCACCGGCATCATGCTGACCCAGTTCATCTCCAAGGTCGGCGTCGAAGTGCTATTCACCCCGCTGACCTATAAGCTGGTCGCGATGCTCAAGCGCGCCGAAGGCGAGGACCACTACGATGTGGACACCGACTTCACCCCTTTCTCGATCAAGCTGTAATTCGTCGTGCTGCAGCGCAGCATTTCACTAGGCGAAATACCCCCTCGTGGGCTAACATTCGGCATCGCTGACAAACAGGCATAAACCGTTGTCCACACAAGAACCCGCAAAGAATCCGATCCAGGTCATCGAGCGCATGATGAAACTGCTCGACGTGCTCGCCGAACACCCGGACCCGGTCCCGCTGAAGCAACTCGCCCTCGAAACGGGCCTGCACCCTTCGACAGCCCACCGCATCCTCGGCGCCATGACGGGCAGCGGCTTTGTCGAACGCGGCGACGCCGGCGTCTATCGGCTCGGCATCCGGCTCCTGGAGTTGGGCAGCATCGTCAAATCGCGCATCTCGCTGCGCGAAACCGCCATGCCAGCAATGCTCAAGCTCCATGCCGCCACTGGCGAGAGCGTCAATCTCGGCATCCGGGCTGGCGACGAAATCGTCTATGTCGAGCGCACCTCCAGCGGACGCTCGGCGGTGCGCGTGGTGCACATCGTCGGCGCACGGGCGCCGCTGCACACCACCGCCACCGGCAAGCTCTTTCTCGTCGCAGACGGCCCCCAGAAGGTCAAGGACTATGCCAAGCGCACCGGCCTGCCCGCCTCCACCGCCACCTCGATCACCACGCTGCAAGATCTCGAAAAGGAACTCGACAAAGTACGTCGCCACGGCGTCGCTTTCGACATGGACGAAGTGGAAAACGGGGTACGCTGCATTGCCGCCGGCATCCGCGACGACAGCGGCAAACTGGTGGCAGGCCTGTCGCTTTCCACACCTTCCGAGCGCTTCGACGCCGGATGGGGGCCGCTGATCCGCGAGACGGCGGACGAAATCTCCCAGGCGCTCGGCTACACACCGCCACCGGTGCGCTGACGCCAGCCGAACCAAGCAAAAGGGCGCCCCGCAAGGCGCCCTTTTTTCTGCTATCGGTCAGTTCAAGCCCGTCGCCAGATCGTCCCCTGGGGCGTGTCCTCGAGGACGACGCCATCGGCCAGCAATTCCGCGCGGATGCGGTCGGCCTCGGCAAAGTTCTTCGCCTTCTTGGCCTCGATACGCGCGGCGATCCGGGCATCGATCGCCGCGGTCTCGTCTTCGCCGCCCGCCTCGACACTGCCCTGCAGGAAAGCCTGGGGCGCCTGCTCCAGCAAACCCAGCACCTGGCCGAGCGCTTTCAGTTGGGCTGCGGCCTCAGGGGATCGACTGCGATTGACCTCGTTGGCCAGATCGAAAAGCACCGCCACCGCTTCCGCCGTGTTGAAGTCGTCGTCCATTGCAAGCTTGAAGCGGGCCGCCATCGGCGTCGACCAATCCACCGCACCAAGCTCGGCGGGCGGCACATTGCGCAGCGCAGTGTACAAACGCGACAGCGACTGACGGGCATCCACCAGATGGGCATCCGAGTAGTTCAGCGGACTGCGGTAATGGGCGCGCAGGATGAAGAAGCGCACGACTTCCGGCGCATACTCCTTCAGCACGTCGCGAATGGTGAAGAAGTTGCCGAGGCTCTTCGACATCTTTTCGTCGTCCACCCGCACGAAACCGTTGTGCATCCAGTAATTGACGAAGGAACACTGGTGCGCGCCCTCGCTCTGGGCGATCTCGTTCTCATGGTGCGGAAACTGCAGGTCGGCGCCGCCACCGTGGATGTCGAAATGGTCGCCGAGCAGCTCGGAACTCATCGCCGAGCACTCGATATGCCAACCCGGCCGACCCGGCCCCCACGGCGAATCCCATTTCACCTCGTCCGGCTCTTCGGGACGGGCGTGCTTCCACAGTACGAAATCCAGCGGATCGTGTTTGCCGCCCGCCACCTCGACCCGCTCGCCGGCACGCAACTCGTCGAGCGACTTGCCCGACAACTTGCCATAACCCTCGAACTTGCGCACGGCGTAACACATGTCTTCATTGCTGGCCTTGTAGGCCAGACCGTTGTCCACCAGATTACCGATCAGCGCCTGCATCGGTTTCACGAACTCGGTTGCCCGCGGTTCGTGATCCGGACGCAATACGCCCAGCGCATCGGCATCTTCGTGCATGGCGGCGATGAAGCGGTCGGTCAGGGCACGAATGCTTTCGCCGTTTTCGCCTGCGCGCTTGATTATTTTGTCGTCGATATCGGTGATGTTTCGGACATAAGTGACGTTAAAGCCACTGGCCCGCAACCAGCGCGCAACCATGTCGAAAACTACCATCACCCGTGCGTGGCCCAGGTGACAGTAGTCGTAGACCGTCATCCCGCAGACGTACATGCGCACCTTGCCAGGCTCGATGGGGCTGAACTGCTCCTTTTTTCGCGAAAGGGAGTTATGAATTTTCAACATGAGAAAGACCGCAATGAAGCCGATTGAAAAGAGGGAATTTAACGGGAACGGACCGGAGGAGAACCCATCCGGACACGAGCGAGGCGCAACCGGCAGAGAATCGGGGAGCGCTCATGGTCGGCTGCGGTGCTTCTTGGTAAAATGGAATGCTTGTAACCAATCCTTGAAACTCCGCGCGCCCGCCTACGCCGGCGAATCATATCACATGTCAAAACGTGCTCTCGCCGCCTCCCTGCTCCTCGCCAGTCTGCTGTGCGGCCCTGTCCGTGCCGATTCGCTTCAGGATCTGCAAACCCTCGTCAAACAGGGGCAACTGACCCAAGCCCTCGAAAAGGCCGACCAGCTTCTCGCGGCCAAGCCACGGGACGCACAAGTACGTTTCCTGAAAGGCGTCGTGCTCTCCGAACTGAACCGGAGCGGCGAAGCCGTCGCGGTGTTCCAGAAGCTCACCGAGGATTACCCGGAACTGCCCGAGCCCTACAACAATCTGGCCGTTCTTTACGCGCAACAGCGTCAGTACGACAAGGCACGCACGGCCCTCGAAATGGCGATTCGCACCCATCCGAGCTACGCCACGGCCCATGAAAACCTGGGCGACATCTACGCCCGTCTCGCCAGCCAAGCCTACGACAAGGCGCTCGCCCTCGACTCCTCCAACGTCGCAGCCCAGAACAAACTGGCACTGATCCGCGAGATGATGAGCGTCACCGGCAAGACGGTCCGCCCGACGGCGGTCGCCAGCGCGGCACCGGCGGCCCAGCCTCGTCCGCCGGCAGCAGCGGTGGCTGCCGTGGCCACGCCCCCGGCCGCACCGGCCAAGCCTGTAGCTACGGCGCCCGCCGCCACACCGACCGCCCCGACGCCGGTCGCCAAACCCGCGCTTCCGCCCGTTGCCATGGCGCCGAGCACGCCGGCTCCCGCAGCCAAGCCGGCTACGCCCGTTCCGCCTCCTGCAGCCAAACCGGCCGTCGTGAAAGAAGAGCCGAAGCCCGCCAAGCATCCCGAGCCGAAGGACGAAACGCCGCCTCAAGCGACGGCAGTCGCCAAAGCCGTCCACAACTGGGCCGGCGCCTGGTCCAAGAAGGATGTCAAATCCTATCTCGGCTTCTATGCCAAGGACTTCGAGCCGCCCAAGGGTCTGAACCGCAAGGCCTGGGAGGAGGAACGCAACCAACGCCTCACCAAGCCGGGCAACATCGAAGTCGATCTCGAAAACGTCAAAGTGGTCAGCATCACCGGCGATCGCGCCACCGTCAAACTCCGGCAGCACTATCGCTCGGCCAACCTGTCTATCTCATCGAACAAGACGCTCAATCTGGTACTTCAGGACGGCAAATGGGTGATTCAACAGGAGCGGGTCGGCGGTTGATGCATCGACTTTGGCCCGCATTTCTCAGGGGGCTCACGCTACTCGCAGCGTGTTGCCCCCTGCTGGCGCTTGGCGCAGGAGACGCACGCGCGTCGGGCAGCGACCCGGATGCCGCCCTTGGTGCAGTGTTCAAGGATATCGAGCGAAGCCAGTTGAGCAGCGCGCTCGAAAAAGTCGACTCCCTGATCGCCGCCTACCCCAATTTCCGCCTGGCTTATCTGATCCGCGGCGACCTGCTGACGGCCCGAGCGCGCCCGCTCACCACCTTCGGCAATCTGCCCGACGCGCCGGCCGACAAACTGGCCGATCTGCGCGAAGAGGCCATCGCCCGACTCAAGGCCTACCGCAACCGGCCGCCCAGCAACTACGTGCCGCGCTACCTGCTGCAGATGGAGCAGGACCAAAAATACGCCGTCGTCGTCGACGCCCAGCGCTCGCGCCTCTACATCTACCAGAACGATAACGGTCGTCCGCGCTTCGTCGCCGACTACTACATCACCCAAGGCAAACTCGGCGCCGAGAAGTCCCGCGAAGGCGACAAGCGCACCCCGATCGGCGTGTACCACGTCACCGCCAATCTGCCCCGCCAGAAGCTATCGGATTTTTATGGCAGCGGTGCTTTTCCGATCAGCTATCCCAACGAATGGGACCGCCAACAAGGCCGCGACGGTCATGGAATCTGGCTCCACGGCACTCCGAGCGACACCTATTCGCGCCCGCCGCGGGCCTCGGATGGCTGCGTGGTGCTGACCAACCGCGATCTCGACGCCCTCGCCAACTACCTGCAGATCGGGCTCACCCCGGTCATCATCAGCAATACCATCGAATGGCTCAGCGTCGACGATTGGGCCGCCGAGCGCAAAGCGCTCAACCACGCAATCGAAGACTGGCGCAAGGATTGGGAAACCCGCGACGTCAATCGTTACCTCGCCCATTACTCGAAAAACTTCCGCAACAACGAAGGCGGCTACGACCGATGGGCCGAGCAAAAGCGCCTGGTCACTGCCGGCAAGAGCTGGATCAAGGTTGAACTCGGCAAGCTGAGCGTCTTCCGTAGTCCGGGCAAAGAAGATCTGGTTGTCGCCACCTTCGAACAGGACTACCGCAGCAACAATCTTTCCAACGTTCTCAAGAAACGCCAATACTGGCTCAAGGAAGGCGGTCGCTGGAAGATCGTCTACGAAGGCTTCGCCTGACATTGCCCTTGGCCCCTCCACCCGAATCAGGACAATCCATGAAGAAGATTCTTCTCGCCGTCGCCCTCGCCGGCCAAGCCATGCTTGCCGCCGCAGCCAATCCATTGGTCGAATTGAAAACCAGCGCCGGCACCATCGTACTTGAGCTCTATCCGGAAAAGGCGCCCAAGACCGTCGCCAACTTCCTCGAATACGTGAAAAGCGGCTTCTACGACGGACTGGTTTTCCACCGCGTCATCGACGGCTTCATGATTCAGGGTGGCGGCATGAACGCCAGACTGGAAGAAAAGCCGACCCGCGCCCCGATTGAAAACGAAGCCAAAAACGGCCTGAAGAACGACGCCGGCACCATCGCGATGGCGCGCACCCAGAATCCGCATTCTGCATCGGCCCAGTTCTTCATCAATCTCGAAGACAACCGCTCGCTCAACTACCCGTCGCCCGACGGCTGGGGTTATGCCGTCTTTGGCAAGGTTACCGGCGGTATGGATGTCGTGCGCAAGATCGGCAAGGAGCCGACCGCCACCCGCGGCTACCAAAGGGACGTTCCCATCACCCCCATCCTGATCCAGTCCGCCCGCCAGTTGCCCGAAAAATCGGCCAATTAAAAACCAAATCCACTTTCCCACAGGAGAACTTCATGGCTGTCAAACTCACCACCAACCACGGCGACATCGTCATCGAACTGGATGCCGAAAAGGCTCCCGAATCCGTCAAGAACTTCATCGCCTACGTCGAAGCCGGCCACTACAACAACACCGTTTTCCACCGCGTCATCAACGGCTTCATGATCCAAGGCGGCGGTTTCGAACCCGGCATGAAGCAAAAGCCCACCGGCGCCCCGATCAAGAACGAAGCCGACAATGGGCTCAAGAACGAAGCCGGCACCATTGCCATGGCCCGCACTCAGGATCCCCACTCCGCCACGGCCCAGTTCTTCATCAACGTGGCCGACAACGATTTCCTCGACCACCGTGCCCCCAATGTGCAGGGCTGGGGCTACTGCGTTTTCGGTCGCGTCAGCGAAGGCATGGACGTGGTCAACAAGATCAAGGGCGTCAAGACCGGCACCAGCGGCTTCCATCAGGACGTGCCGAAGGAAGATGTCGTCATCGAACGCGCCGAAGTCGTCTAAGCGTCACCCCAGCGAAACCCAAAGGCGGCCGGCACGTGGATATCCATTTCATTTCCGATCTGCATCTGTGCGCCGAGCGCCCGGCGCTCACCGCCGTATTCGAACGCTACCTCGCCGGCCCCGCCCGGACGGCCAGCGCCCTTTACATCCTGGGCGATCTCTTCGAATACTGGGCCGGCGATGACGACCTCGACGATCCGCTCAACACGCGGGTCGCCAGACAACTCGCAGCCCTCGCCGATGCCGGTTGCCGCGTATTTTTCATGCCCGGCAACCGCGACTTCCTGCTCGGCGCCGATTTTGCCCGGCGTGCAAAACTCGAAATCCTGCCCGAACCCGCCTTGATCCCGCTCGGCGATCGACAAGCTCTCCTGTGCCACGGCGACAGCCTGTGCACCGACGACATCGCCTACCAGGCCTTTCGCGGTCAAGTCCGCAATCCGGCTTGGCAAGCCCAGTTCCTCGCCCAACCGCTCGCCCTGCGCAAGCAGATCATTGCCGGAGTGCGCATGAAGAGCGAAGAAGCCAAGTCCGAAAAAGCGGCCGCGATCATGGACGTCAACGCCGCCAGTGTCGCCGCATTGCTGCACGAACATGGCTTTCCTCTGCTGATCCACGGCCACACCCACCGGCCGGCCGAGCATCGCACGAACGTGGATAGCCACGCCTGCGAGCGCTGGGTGCTCGCCGACTGGCGCGATGAAAACGGGGAAGCGAAGGGAGAAGTGCTGGTGTGGGCTGACGGAAAACTGTCCCGCCAGCCCTTGTACTGAGCCGCCGTGGCGGTTTAGATCATTGCCAGACCGCGGGCCAGATCGGCTTTAAGGTCTTCAACGGACTCCAGCCCCACCGCCACGCGCAACAGGCTTTCGCGGATGCCCGCCGCTTCACGCGCTTCCGGTGAAATTCGGCCGTGGGTGGTGGAAGCCGGGTGGGTCAACGTTGTTTTGGTATCGCCGAGATTGGCGGTAATCGACACAACGCGGGTCGCATCCACCAGTCTCCAGGCCTCTTCCCTGCCCCCCTTGACCTCGAAGCTGACAATCGCCCCGCCGCTGCTTTGCTGACGACGCGCCAACTCGTATTGCGGATGGGATGGCAGCCCCGGGTAATGCACCCTCGCCACCTGCGGTTGCGCCTCCAGCCAGGTGGCCAGTTCGAGGGCACTGGCCGACTGAGCCGCCATGCGGATCTTGAGCGTCTCGAGCCCTTTGAGAATGACCCATGCGTTGAACGGCGAAATGCACGGTCCGGCAGTGCGCAGAAATTTCAGCACCTCATCCACCAGCACCTTGCTGCCGCACACCGCGCCACCAAGCACCCGCCCCTGCCCGTCCAGATATTTGGTGGCCGAGTGGATCACCAGATCGGCCCCAAACTTGAGCGGCTGCTGCAGCGCCGGCGAGCAGAAGCAGTTATCCACCGCCAGCAGCGCCTTGGCCTCGTGGGCGATTTCGGCCACAGCCGCGATATCCACCAGTTCGGTCAGCGGGTTTGAGGGCGATTCGACGAAGAACAGCTTGGTCTTCGGCGTCACCGCGGCCCGATAGGCGGCGAGGTCGGTCGCCGGAACAAAGGTGGTTTCGATTCCGAAGCGCGAGAGGATGTTCCCAAACAACTGCTGCGTGGCGCCGAACAGGCCGCGCGACGCAACGATGTGGTCGCCGGCGCTCAGCAGCGCCATCACGGTAGACAGGATCGCTGCCATTCCAGAGGACGTGGCGACGCAGGCCTCGGCACCTTCGAGCGCAGCAAGACGCTGCTGCATCACGGTGACCGTGGGGTTCGTGAAGCGGGCGTAAACGTTGCCTTCCTCCGCTCCGGAAAAACGCGCCGCCGCCTCGGCCGCACTGCCGAAGACGAAGCTCGACGTGAGGTACAGGGCCTCGGAGTGCTCGTTGAACTGACTGCGCTCGATGCCGGCCCGGACGGCCAGCGTGTCCATGTCCAGATCTTTCATCGTGTCGGTATTCAACTTTCGCTCCGGGAAATGAGGTTCAGATCCATCTGACCACCGCCGTCTTCCGACGCCGGCTTGTTTGCCGCATCGCAGCGCAGACTTTCGACGCCGGATAGGTATTCCGGGGTCACATCGCCGGTCACGTAACAGCCGTCGAAACACGAGGTTTCGAACACCGAAATTGCAGGGTTGATCGCTTGCACCGCCGCTTTGAGATCTTCCAGATCCTGGTAGATCAACGCATCGGCACCGATTTCACGGCAGATTTCCTCTTCCGTCCGGTTGCTGGCGATGAGCTCGTTCCTGCTCGGCATGTCGATGCCATACACATTGGCATAACGCACCGGGGGCGCCGCGGACGCCATGTAAACCTTGGTCGCACCGGCATCGCGGGCCATCTGAACGATTTCCCGACTGGTCGTGCCGCGCACGATGGAATCGTCAACCAGCAAAACCGCCTTGCCTTTGAATTCCTGGTGGATCGTGTTGAGCTTCTGACGAACCGATTTTTTGCGGATCGCCTGCCCGGGCATGATGAAAGTGCGGCCGATATAGCGGTTCTTGACGAAGCCCTCGCGATAAGGGACGTTCAGATGATGGGCCATCTCCATTGCCGACGGACGGCTCGAATCGGGGATCGGAATCACCACGTCGATCTTCAGGTGCGGCAGCGTCGCGCGCAGCTTGCGGGCCAGAAACTCACCCATCTTGATACGCGCGTCGTAAACCGAGATTCCGTCAATCAACGAATCCGGCCGGGCCAGATAGACGAACTCGAACATGCACGGGGCGTGCACCGTGTGGGTCGCACACTGGCGGCTATGGAAGCGACCTTCGATGTCGATCAGGATCGCCTCGCCCGGCGCCACATCGCGCACCAGCTTGAAGCCCATGACGTCCAGCGCCACGCTTTCGGACGCCACCAGCCACTCGGTGCCGTTTGCCGTGTCGTTGCGGCCGATCACCAGCGGCCGGATGCCGTAGGGATCGCGGAACGCCAGCAGACCGGTGCCTGAGATCATTGCCACCGTGGCGTAGGCACCGCGACAGCGGCGATGCACGCCGGCAACCGCGGTAAACACGGTTTCCTCGTCCAGGCGGAAGCTCTTGGCGGCCGCTTGCAACTCGTGAGCCAACACGTTGAGCAGCACTTCGGAATCGGAATTGGTGTTGATGTGCCGTAGATCGGAGAGAAACATCTCCCGCTTCAGCTCTTCCGAGTTCGTCAGGTTGCCGTTGTGGGCCAACATCAACCCGAACGGCGAATTCACGTAGAACGGTTGCGCTTCGGCCGCCGCGGAGGCCGATCCGGCAGTGGGGTAGCGAACATGGGCGATCCCCCAGTTACCGGGCAGATCGCGCATGTTGCGCGTGCGGAACGCGTCACGCACAAGACCGGACGCCTTGTGCATGTGAAAACGCCCTCCATCCTCCGTCGCGATGCCCGCTGCATCCTGCCCTCGGTGCTGAAGCACTTGCAGTCCGTCATAAAGAAGCTGATTGACGGGTGTCGTCGCTACTACGCCCAGAATCCCACACATTTCAAACCACCTATCGGTATCGAAGTCTTTTTGCTAAAGGCTCGGGGAGCCATGGCCTGGAGGCTGTCACAGCGGCTTCGAGGGGCGCCGACAGGCTTGCCTCGCGCCACCAAGCCTCCCTGGCGAAACCGCCGATGCCGACGAGCAACGCCAATGCAAACACGATCAGACCGCCCCGAACGGCGCCGAAACAGGCGCCAAGAAAGCGGTCGACGACCCCAAGCCCAGCCGCGCGAATGAGTTCGCTCAAAGCCCAGCGCAGGATCGCCACGAAAACAAGTACCGCAACAAAAATAATCAGAAACGCTGCCGGCCCCTGAAGCAAAGGCTCCTTGACCAGGACCGTGGTGAAGGGCTTGAGCTCCGCCGTGAAAGACTTCGCCATCACGAATGCCAACACCCAGGCTCCCAACGCCACCACCTCGGACAACAGACCGCGCCAGAAACCCAGCACGGCCGAAAGCCCTACGACAGCCAGGAGCGCGTAATCGAATCCGTTCAAGAAATCACGCTTGTCAGGGCTGCTTGCTGGCAACCGACGCCTGAACGCCCAGAATCTTCTGGATACGCCCGGCTGCCTTGTCGGCGGCAGCCTTGTTCGGGAAGGGGCCCGCACGCACTCGGACTTTGTCGCCCACTTTCTCCGTGTAAGACGGATAGCCCTCGGCCTTCAGCTTTGCGCGAAGAATGGCAACGTTACCCGACTCGCGGTAAGCGCCAAGCGAAACCACGTGCGACTTGCCGCCGGCCTCCTCTTTGGGAGCGGACCCGGACAGGAGCGCCTTGGCGCGATCCGCCTCGGCATGGGCATGGGCCAACTTTTCGCGCTCGCGCTCCTTGGCTTTTTCCCGTTCCTTCTCGCGCTCGCGCTCCTTCTC
>CALMXT010000160.1 GCA_937871125.1 uncultured Zoogloea sp.
CACGCGTCGGTGGCCGGCGTCAGCTTCGCCAAGCCCGCCGTCGATGTGGACGCCCTGCGCGCCCACAAGGACAAGGTCGTCGGCAAGCTCACCGGCGGCCTCTCCGGCATGGCCAAGGGCCGCAAGGTGGACATCATCCGCGGCTACGGCCACTTCCTCGACCCGAACCACATCGAAGTCGAGGAAACCACCGGCACCAGCCAGGACAAGACCGGCGCCAAGAAGGTGGTGAAGTTCAAGCAGTGCATCATCGCCGCCGGCTCCGCCGCGGTGCATCTGCCCTTCATCCCGCGCGACCCGCGCATCGTCGATTCCACCGGCGCGCTCGAACTGCGCTTCGTGCCGGAGAAGATGCTGGTCATCGGCGGCGGCATCATCGGCCTCGAGATGGCCACCGTCTATTCCACCCTCGGCGCCCGCGTCGACGTGGTCGAGATGATGGACGGCCTGATGCAAGGCCCCGACCGCGACGCCGTCAAAGTGTGGGAAAAGCAGAACGCCAGCCGCTTCGACAAGATCATGCTGAAGACCAAGACGGTTGCCGTGGATGCCAAGGAAGACGGCCTCTACGTCAGCTTCGAAGGCGAAGGCGCCCCCACCGAGCCGGTCAAGTACGACATGATCCTGCAGTCGGCGGGCCGCGCGCCCAACGGCAACAAGATCGGCGCCGACAAGGCCGGCGTGGCGGTGACCGACCGCGGCTTCATCCCGGTCGATGCCCAGATGCGCACCAACGTGCCCCACATCTTCGCCATCGGCGACGTGGTCGGCCAGCCCATGCTCGCCCACAAGGCGGTGCATGAAGCCCACGTGGCGGCAGAAGTCGCAGCCGGCCACAAGGCAGCCTTCGACGCCACCGTGATCCCGGGCGTGGCCTACACCCATCCGGAAGTGGCATGGGTCGGCTACACCGAAGCCCAGGCCAAGGCCGAAGGCAAGAAGGTGGAAACCGCCAAGTTCCCGTGGGCTGCCAGCGGCCGCGCCATCGCCAACGGCGCCGACTACGGCTTCACCAAGCTGATCTTCGACGCCGAAACCCACCGGGTCATCGGCGGCACCATCGTCGGCCCGTCGGCCGGCGACATGATCGGCGAAGTGTGCCTGGCCATCGAGATGGGCGCGGATGCCGTGGATATCGGCAAGACCATCCACCCGCACCCGACCCTCGGCGAAACCGTCGGCATGGCGGCCGAAGTCGCTCACGGCAGCTGCACCGACATCCCGCCGGTAAAGAAGAGATAAGTCTCCTCAAGAACCCTGTTCCGGCGTTCTTCAAAGCGGCCTTCGGGCCGCTTTTCTTTTGCAGCCCGTTCGACCGCGCCGCGCCTCAAGCGCCGCCGAGGCGCCGCCCGCGACGGGCGGCTGCGGTCACTTCACGCCTTGCCCCAGCTTGCGGCCATCCACAATCACGCCATAAAGGTTCACGCCGTCGTCGGCGTGGTAACGCTTGCGGGTCTCGTCAATGTCGCCATTCACCAGACGAGGGTCTTGAGGACGTTCGTGGGCGTTGACGTAGGCGGCCACATCCCAGGCTTCCTGATCGCTGAGGGTTTCGCCGCGACCGAGGGGCATGTTGTGCTGGATGAAACCGGCGGCGGTATTGATCCGATGCATGCCCGCCCCCCAGTTGTAGGAATCCTTGCCCCACAAGGGCGGGAAGACCGAAGTGGCGCCCACCTTCTTGCCGGCGCCGTCATCCCCGTGGCACAGGGCGCACTGTTTTTCGTACACCGCCTTGCCCCGGGCGATGTCGTAACCGCCCCTGGGCGGCGGCGGTTCGTCGAAGCCCCGGCCGGGCTGGACCTTGCCGATGGGCACACCGCTGGACATCCAGTAGGCATAGGCCGTGAGCGCCGCCAGAACCTCGCTGTCCGCCGCCGGCGCCTTGCCGTTCATGCTGAACTGGAAGCAGCCCTGCATGCGCTCGACAAAGGTGTTCACCTTGTTGTTCTTCTTGCGAAAGGCCGGATACATCGTATAGGCCGCCCACAAGGGCGCCGAGTTGGCCTTGCGGCCCCGGTCGATGTGGCAATTGACGCAGTTCATCTCGTTGCCCACGTACTCGGGCACCAGCGCCTTGGTGTTCATAAACAAATCCTGCCCGCGGCGCACCAGATCGCCGAAGGCATTGTTGGGAATGTCGGCTTCGGCCGGCGGCTGGAAATAAGCCTTGCCGGCCGGGCGTGCGGGCGCCGTGGGAAGCTGGGTCTGGTCGTCCAGGCGGGCGTTACGGGGGGAATCGGCCGCCATCGCGTGGGCGGCCAGCAAGGGCAACAGGGCGGCGGTCAGCCGGCGGAGCGTGATCTTCATGGCTGCGGATCCTTGGTCGGTCATGGTGTGCGGGGTCACGGGGGACGAAATCGGCTCAGCGCAGACGGTGCTGGCTCTCATCGAAAGGCTCCGTGGATTCCCCCAGGCCGGCGAAGTAGGCGGATACCGCCTTGATTTCGGCCTCGCTCAGGTCTGCCGCAATGTGCTGCATCAGGCCGTTGGGGTCGTTGCGGCGGGTTGCCGGAACCGCCGCAAGCGCCTTGCTCTTCTTGCCGGCAAGCTGGGCCGGCGTGCCGCGCCAGGCCCGCAACTGGGCTTCGATGTATTCCGCCGACTGCCCGGCCAGTGGCGGGAACACATCGCCCACCCCCACGCCGGCGGGGCCGTGACACAAAGTGCATTCGGGGATATTGCGCTCCCACGCGCCGCGCAGGGCAAGCCACGCGCCGCTGCCTTCCTTGGGCCGCTCCACCGGGCCGGCCTTGATGGAGACCTTGGGCTGCGACGCATAGGCCTTGGCCACCGCAGCGGCCTCGGCATCGCCAAGCGCCTGGGCAATCGGCTGCATCAGCGGATTCTCCCGACGTCCGGCCTTGAAGTCGGCCAGTTGTTTGGCGATATAGGCTTCGGGCAAACCGGCCAGACGCGGAAATCCGCCTGCTGCCATGCCCTTGCCGTCGACACCGTGGCAACTCATGCAAGGCATGGCGGCCGGATTGGCACCGCCTTTCTGGATGATGGCCTCGCCATCGGCGGCCCCGGCCGGAACCGACAGCGTCAGCAAGGACGCATACAGGCAAAGGGCGCGGGCGCTCACTGGGGATGAAAACATGGACGACTCCTGGGTTCGGGTTATCTCTCGTTGTGTGGCCGCCTGTCGGGCGGAAGAAAGCCGCTCCGATCCGGAGCGGCCTTCCGTGAGCCGGTTTCAATAGCGGGCGTCGGCGGGCTTCTTGTCCTTCGGCCAGTCCTTCACCTTGTCGGGAAAGTCCGGTCGGGGCTGGTGGCTGAAGTACTCGGCCACGTCCACCGCCTCCTGATCCGACAGCCCACCCTGACCGAGCGGGAACTTGCCGTGGAAGCCGATCGGCATGTTGCGCTTCACAAAGGCCGCTGCGGTGTAGGTCCGGGCCATGCCGGCACCGATGTTGAAGGACGCATCGCCCCACAGCGGCGGATAGACGTAGCGACCGTCCGCCTTCTGCAGCCCCTCGCCGTCCTTGCCGTGGCAGACCGCGCACTGATCGGCGTAGATCTTCTTGCCGTTCTCCGGGTTGGGCTGGAGCTTACGGTCGATCTTGCCGACCCCGCGTCCCGGCACCTTGCCGTCCGGCTTGGTTTCACGCTTCATCCAGTCGAAGTAAGCCACCATCGCCTTCATGTCGGGAGATTCCGGCGGCAACGGCTTGCCGTTCATGGAGCGCCTGAAGCAGCCGTTGATGCGGTCTTCCAGGGTGATGACGCGCCCGGCCCGCGGCGCATAGCTCGGGAAGAAGGCGGACACGCCGACGAAGGGCGAACCGTCGGCCACGGTACCGGCGTTGAGATGGCAACTCGTGCAGTTGAGGGCATTGCCCACGTTCTGAGGCAGCAGATCCTTGGTTTCGAGGTGCAGACGCATGCCGCGCACCAGCTGCTGGGCATTGGCGCTGGCGAGCATGTCGGCGAGGCGCGGCGTCTCGAAAGTGCTCGTATCGATCTTCGGGTCCAGGGCCGCGCGCATCTTGTTCACCTGGGCGGCGCTCACCTCGGCACCGCCGTTGCCCCAGCTGGCCCGCACGAAGGTCATGATCTCGGCCAGCTCCCTGTCGTTGAGGCGGGCGAAGCCGGGCATCGCGAAGATCCGCGGATGGGCCGCGGTCGGCACGGTCTGTCCACCGGTCAGGACGATGTGCAGCAAGGTGGCCGGCTCCTTGGCCATGACGGCCGGATTGCCGGCCAGGGGTGGAAAGACCTTGGGCACGCCGCCGCCGTCCTGACGGTGGCAGTCTCCGCAGAACTGGACATAGCCCAGGCCGCCCCGGCTGCTGAAGAGCTTCTCGGGCAGCGAGCCGGCCACCACCTGACGAGGCACGCCCGGAGCCGGGAGTTCGTGTTCGCCCGGCGGCAAGGCCTTGAGGTAGGTCGCAATCGCGCTCAGATCCTCATCCTTCAGATGCTGGGTGCTGTGCAGGATGACATCGGCCATGTTGCCCGAGGCGGTGGCAAAGCGGTTCTGCCCGGTTTTCAGGAACAGCGTCGTGTCTTCCACCGTCCACAAACCGCGCAGGCTGAGCGCGCGCCAGTGCTCCACGGTTTCGCCGGCCAGGAAATGCCGCCCGTCGGGGCCCGCGTCGCCCATCGCCTTTTCCTGGAAAACCAGCCCCCGCGGCGTATGACAGGCGCCGCAGTGTCCAAGGCCTTGAACCAGATAGGCTCCGCGGTTCCAGACCGCATCCTTCTGCGGATCGGGTTTGAAGGGCGTGGCATCGAGGAAAGCCCAGTTCCACAAGGACAGCCCCCAGCGCATGCTGAAGGGCCAGTGCATTTCGGAAGCTCGGTTGGTCTGTTTCACCGGCACCAGACCCTGCATCAGATAGGTGTACAGCGCCCGCATGTCCTCGGCCGTCATCTTGGCGTAGGACGGATAAGGCATGGCCGGGTAAAGATTGTGGCCGTCCGCCGCCACGCCCTTGCGCATGGCCCGGTCGAACTGCTCGAAACTGTATTTGCCGATGCCGGTTTCCCGGTCCGGCGTGATATTGGTGGAGTAGAGCTTGCCGAAGGGCGTATCCAGCGCCCGACCGCCCGCCATCGCGGCACCCTTCTCGGCCGTGTGGCAGGCCACGCAGTCGCCCGCCTGGGCAAGGTAGCGCCCGCGTTCGACGGTCTGGGCATCCGCCGTCGCGGCCCACACCGAAACGGTTGACGCCAAAAAGGCCGCGCCCATCAGGACGAGGCCGGCAATCGACCGGCGGACATGCCGGCCCCTGGCACTGCTGCGCATAACATTCTCCCTACGGCTTGTTCTGCGCCCAGTCTAGGGAGAGAGCCCGAAAGCGACTATCCGGACATCGGGTTAACGCAATAACCGAAACCGCTTAGTCGAGCCCCTGGGCGTCGGCCCGGAGGATCAACCGGGCCAGATCGGCCGCGCTGCCGGTGCCGGTCTTTTCCATCACATGCTGACGATGCACGTGCACGGTGTTGTCGCTGATGCCGAGCAGGCGTGCGACTTCCTTGTTGGCGAGGCCTAGCGCCAGCAGGCGCGCCACCTCCCGCTCCCGGGCCGACAGGCGGGCCAGGACGTCCCGCGCTTCGCCTTGACGGCGCTGAACGGCGTGGCGCTCCCGGCTCAGCTGCACCGCCCGCTCCACCGCGTCGAGAAAAATCTGATCCTTGAAGGGCTTCTGCAGAAAATCCAGCGCGCCGTCCTTCATCGCCTGAACGGCCAACTCCACATCCCCATGACCGGTCATGAAGATCACCGGAAACGAAGACCCGGCCGCCAGCAGACGCCGCTGCAGTTCCAGCCCGCTCACCCGCGGCATGCGGATGTCGAGCACGATGCAGCCGCCCCCGGCCGGAAAGGCCGGCGCAGCCTCAAGAAACGCCTCGGCAGACTCATGCCCCACCGCCTTCCAGCCCACCGATTCGAGCAGAAACAACAAGGAACGGCGGAACGGGGCTTCGTCGTCCACCACGTGGATCGCGGGCATGTCGTCGGAGGCACTCATGAAATCTCTCGGGCTACTGCCGCCGCAGCGTCGATCAGCGGCAGCGTGAAACGGAACACCAGCCCCGGACCGGGCTCGGCCACGATGGCATCGATTTCGCCACCGTGGGCTTCGACGATGGTCTTGCAGATCGACAGACCCAGCCCAAGCCCATCGGGCTTGGTGGTGAAGAAAGCCTCGAAAAGCCGCGCCAGCAGATCGGGCGGCAAACCGGGGCCGTGGTCGCGGACCGCCACGATACAACGATCCCCGCTGCGGGTCAGGCTCACTTCGATGGGCACATCGCTGCCGGCGGCCTGCTGGGCGTCCCAGGCGTTCTTGAACAGATTGAGCAGCACCTGCTGAATCTGCAACGGGTCCACCCACACCGACATTCCGGCGGCCTCCGCGTCCGCCCGAAACTTCACTTCGACGACGCCCGGCAGCATGCCCTCGAAAAGACGGCTGGCGTCTCGAACCAGCGCCGCCGGATCGTGGGCTTCCCGCACCCGATTGCGCTTGCGGGCAAAGGCGCGGATGCCGCCGAGGATGCCCGCCGCCCGTTCGGATTCGCTGGCGATCTCTTCGGCCGCCTGACGCAGCGCAGCCGGCGCCAGGGTGCCGCTATCCTGCCGGCGCAGCAGGCTGCGGGCATAGTTGCCGATGGCGGCGAGGGGCTGGTTGAGTTCATGGGCCAAGGTGCCGGACAACTCGCCGAGAATCGACAGGCGCGACAGATGATCCATCTGCTGCCGTCCTTCGCGCACCTGCGCCTCCAGGCGCTGCCGCGCATCCATGACCTGGGTCAGCTCCCGCGTCCGACGCTGCACCAGATGCTCCACATGCAAGGTGTACGCCCCCCAGGCAAGCAGCATCAGCACCGCACCGCAGGCCCACGCCCAATAGCGCTCCCATAAGGACTGCCAGGCGGTTTCCCGCAGGAAGGCATAGGGGCCGATCTGCAGTTCCTGCAGCAGTTCATGCACCGGGTGATAGTCCGCCGGCACGCTCCACGACTGACCGGCCGCATCGGGCGACAGGGACAACAGCGCCACCAGCACATCCCGCGACAAAGCCGGCGGCGTATCCCGCGCCGCCGCAAAAGCCCAGCCCGGATAGAGCCGGGACGACACCCGGCAGCGCTGCACTTCGGCGCGGGGCGACAACACCCGGAGCTGCCCCGGCCGCAGCGCGCCCTCCTGTTCCAGACTTTCCAGCAGACAAGCCCGGAGCACGCCCGCATCGGCATCGCCGTTGAGCACCGCTTCCACCACTTTGGACATCGGAAAGTCGGTGAACACCGGCCGGGGCTGCCCCTGCTCCGGGTCCAGGCCCAGACGCCGGAGTTCGGCCCACACCACCTGATAACCGCCGAAGGCGTCGGGCGACACCGCCGCCAGAGTCCGCCCTTTCAGATCGGCAAGCGCCGCGATGTCCCGGCGTTCATCCAGCACCACCACGGCCGAACCCACCACATGCGCGGGATCGGTCGAAGCGTCGGCCATCAAGGTGGCAATCCGGCTCACCCCGCTCTCTGCCTCCAGAAACACGTAATGGCCCGGATTGGTGACCACGAAATCCAGTTCGCCGGCCCGCAGCGCCGCCGCCATGCCCGCCAGATCGAAATGGCGCAAAGCCAGGCTGCGCCCCGGCAGACGGTCCTGCAGTTCGCTCATCAGCGACGACCAGCGGATCTCCGCCTCCTCCAGCCCCTGCCAGGCCAGCACCCCGATCCGCACGGGACGGGACGCCTCGCCGCCCCACGCGGCGAGCGCGAACAGCATCATCGTCAAAAGGGCAACACACGAACGGAACAAGAACCTCATGGGCGAGAGTTTCCGCCGGATGGGACGCGCCGGACAAGTCTCGCCGCCGGCCGGAGCGGAATCGACCCCCTCGCCGGCGAGCGCGGACACGCCGCCAATCGCATCGGAACCGCTCCAATCATCGGAGAAACATCAGCACGCCGCCGCCCAGCAGGATCAGCTGGACGAACAAGACCGCCCCCAGCACCAGCGCGCCCCGCCCGGCCTGACGCATCCGCTCGAAGGTCGTCTCGACGCCAAGGGCCGCCATCGCCACGGCCAGCAGCAGGGTGTCGAGCGAACGGCACACCGCCACGAAGCCCGGCGAACACCACTGCAGCGAGTTGAACCCCGTCAGCGCAACAAATCCCAGCGCAAACCACGGCAGCGCAAGCCGGCGCCCGGCCCGCGCCGAGTGCCCGACCGCCGTAAAGCGCAGCCCGACCAGAAACGGCGCCAACATCAGCACCCGCATCATTTTGACGATGACCGCCGTGTCGGCGACGCTCCCGCCGAGGGTCTTCCCGATGGCCACCACCTGGGCAACCTCATGCACGGTTGCGCCCACATAGACGCCGAAGGCCGGCGCCTGCCACCACCCGAGATGGTAGAGAAACGGATACACGATCATGCCGAGCGAGCCGAACAAGACCACCGATCCCACCGCCGCACTCGTCTTGTGGGCCGGCG
>CALMXT010000161.1 GCA_937871125.1 uncultured Zoogloea sp.
GCCGAGGCGGGCGAGGGCAAGGGAGGCGCCGACAACCGCGCCAAGCCCGCTCCCACTTTCGGCGAGCTATGGGCCGCTTCGGGCAAGATCCAATACGACGTGATCCGCGGTGAGCGCAATTTCATCGTCGGCCGCACGACGCATGCCTGGACTCACGACGCGGAGCACTATTCGATGGAGACGGTGATCGAGACTTCCGGTCTGGTCGGCCTGATCAAGCCCTTCCGGATGGTGCAGCGCAGCGAAGGACGCATCGGCCCGAAAGGGCTGTTGCCCGAGAAATTCACCGTCGAGCGGGACGGCCAGATGAAGGAGCGGGCCGATTTCGACTGGTCCACAGCCAAGGTGGTGCTCGTTGCCGGCGACCGGCGCCGGGAGTTTTCGATTGCCGAAGGCGATCAGGATGTGCTGTCGCTGATGCATCATCTGGCGCTTCAGCCCGAAGGGCCGATGCGCGCCGAACTGCTGGTCGTGACCGGCAAGAGCGCGGTGCGCTCGGTCATCGAAAACCTCGGCATCGAGGAACTGGATGTGCCGGCCGGCAAGGTTTCGGCCTACCATCTCGGCAGCACCGGACACCGGGGCGAGCTGAAGATCGACATCTGGCTCGCCCGCGACTACGCCAACCTGCCGGTGCGCCTCAAGATCACCGACAAGAACGGCGATGTGCTCGATCAGGTGGCCACCGGCGTCGACCTCGGGGCGCCCGCCGCCGCCAAATAATTTCGTTTCAAACGCATTTGCATCGCGTTCAACCTTTCCCGCCGGGCGTCGTGCGCGTCCGGCCGTCATTTCAGTATCGGATTTTCGATGACCATTACCGCCGCTCAGATCAATTCCGCCAGTCAGGCTTTGCGCTCCGTCCTGCGCTTCGACTACCCCGCCGATTCGGTGCTGTCGCGCTATTTTCGCGACTTCCGCGAGTTGGGAGCCCGCGACCGGGCCTTCGTTGCCGAAGCGGTGTATGGCGTGCTGCGCCGCAAGCGCACCCTCGAACGCCTGTGTGGCGAGGATGTTTCCACCCGCAAGCTGGTGCTCGCCTGGCTGGCTCGCGTCGAAGGCGTCACGCTGCGTCAGCTCGGTGAAGGCCTGCACGGTCGCGACACCGATTTCTTCACCGAGGTGAAGGGCCGCGAGCTCGGCAAGGTGGGCGAGGACATCGGCTTTGCCGAAGCGACCGATCTGCCCGAATGGCTGGCCGAGCGTCTGCTGGCTTTCCGCAGCCCCGAAGAAGTGGTCGCCCTGGCCCAGAGCCTCAACCGTCCGGCGCCCCTCGATCTGCGGGTCAATCCGGCCAAGCTCGACCGCGACGCCCTGGTCGACAAGTTGCGTGCCGATGGCGTGGCCTGCGCGCCGGGGCGTTATTCGCCCTTGGCCGTGCGCCTCGAAGGCAAACCGGCGCTGCAGAAGCATCCGCTCTTCCTCGACGGCAGTTTCGAGGTGCAGGACGAAGGCAGCCAGCTCCTGGGTTTCCTGGTTCAGCCCAAGCGCGGCGAGATGGTGGTCGATTTCTGCGCCGGCGCCGGCGGCAAGACCCTGCTGCTGGGCGCGCTGATGCGCAACTCCGGCCGGCTGTATGCCTTCGACGTGTCCGACAAGCGGCTCTCCAAGCTCAAGCCGCGCATGGCCCGCTCCGGTCTCTCCAACATCCACCCGGTGGTGATCGCCAGCGAGAACGATCCGCGCGTCAAGCGTCTGGCCGGCAAGATCGACCGGGTGCTGGTCGATGCGCCGTGCAGCGGCCTCGGTACCCTGCGTCGCAATCCCGATCTGAAGTGGCGTCAGAGCCCCGAAGCGCTGGCCGAACTGACCGCCAAGCAGGCCGCCATCCTGGCCAGCGCCGCGCGTCTCGTGAAGGTGGGCGGCCGTCTGGTCTACGCCACCTGCAGCCTGTTGCCGGAAGAGAACGAAGCCATCGTCGCCGCCTTTCTGGCCGCCAATCCGGCCTTCGAGCCGCTCAATGCCGAAGACGTGCTGGCCAAGCAGGGCATCGTCGTGGCCTGCGGCGAGCAGCTTCGTCTTACCCCGGCGGCTCACGACACCGACGGATTCTTTGCCGCGGTGCTGGAGCGCAAGAGCTGATGCAGGGTTTGCGTCTGCTTCTGGCCGGCCTCGCGCTGACGCTGTCGGCACAGGCCGGCGCGCAGGGGCGGGAGCCGACCGTCACGCTGAGCGGCAAGGGGAAGATCGAAGTCGCCTTCTCGCCGCAGAACGATCCCGAGGCCGCGCTGCTCGCTGCGATCGACGACGCACGGGAACTCATTCTCGTGCAAGCCTATCTGTTTACAAGCAAGCCTCTGGCCCGCGGCCTGATCGACGCTCAGCGTCGCGGGGTGCGGGTGGAGGTGCTGCTGGACGCGGAGTCGAACCGGCCCTCCACGTTCAGCGTGATGCCCGAGCTGCTCGCAGCCGGCATTCCGGTGGCGGTCGAAACCCGCTACAACATCGCCCATAACAAGGTGATGATCTTCGACCCGGCGGGCAGCCATGCGGCCGTCGCCACCGGTTCATACAACTTCACCCGCTCGGCGCGGGTCGCCAATGCCGAGAATCTGCTGATTTTGCGGGGCAACCCCGCGCTGGCCCGGGTCTACGCCGACAACTGGCGGCGTCACCGGGACGAGGCCTTGGCGGTGCGTAGTCTCGACGACATGCCGGAACGAAAAGGAAAAAAGGATGGAAGAGAAGCAGATCGCTGAATTGCTGATCGATTTGTGGAGCGACATGCAGCAGCCGGGGATTTTCTGGCAGGTTGGCGCGTTGGCCGTGTGCCTGTTCGTTGCCGGGCTGGTGTCGCAACAAGTGCGGGGCATTCTGCGCCGGCGGCGCGAGGCCAATCCTGCGTTGCAGCGGGGCGTTGGCGAAGAAGGGCTGCGCCGCGTCATTTTCCCGCTTACCGCGCTGCTGTTGGTGCTGGTCGCTCGCGCCGTCCTGAGCAACTGGCACCATGTGAATCTTCTCAAGCTGGCGGTGCCGCTGCTGCTGGCGATGGCCGTCATCCGGCTGACCGTTCACGCCCTCAAACGGGCCTTTCCCAGCGCCGGCTGGCTGGCCAGCTTCGAGCGATTCTTCGCTTCCGTCGCCTGGGTGGTGGTGGCCCTGCAGATCGTCGGCGTGCTTCCTGCCGTGATCGACGGCATGGAACTGGTGTCCTTCACCATCGGCAAGGCCAAGCTCAATCTGTGGATGCTGATCCAGGGCGTGCTGACGGTGCTGGTCACCGTGCTCGTGGCCTTGTGGATCGCCGGTGTCGTCGAGAACCGGCTGATGCGCACCGAAGGCCTCGACCCCAACCTTCAACTGGTTTTTGCGCGGCTTTCCAAGGCGCTGCTGATCGTGCTGGCGGTGGCCATCGGCCTGCCGCTGGTGGGGATCGACCTGACCGCGCTGTCGGTGTTCGGCGGGGCGCTGGGGGTCGGTCTCGGTTTCGGCATGCAGAAGATCGCCGCCAACTATGTGTCGGGCTTCATCCTGCTGATAGACCGCTCGATCTGCATGGGCAACCTGATTTCGGTGGGGAGCGAGCGCGGCATCGTCAGCCAGATCACCACCCGCTACACGGTGCTCAAAGGGATGACCGGCATCGAGTCCATCGTGCCCAACGAAACCCTGGTCGGCTCGGTGGTACAGAATGAAACCTTTACCGACCCCAAGGTGCGCATCGCGCTGCCGGTTCAGGTGGCCTATGCGACCGATCTGGAAAAAGCCATGGAGATTTTGGTTCAGGCGGCAAAGAATCAGCCTCGGGTGATGACCGACCCGGCGCCCGGCGCGTTCGTCGAGGCCTTTGCCGATAGCGGTATCAACCTCCAGCTGGGTTTCTGGATCCGCGATCCCGCCGAAGGCACCCTCGGCATCCGCTCCGCCATCAACCTGGAAGTCTGGCGCCGCTTCAACGAAGAGGGCATCGAGTTTCCGTTCCCGCAGCGGGAGGTCCGGATTCTGGGCGGCG
>CALMXT010000162.1 GCA_937871125.1 uncultured Zoogloea sp.
ACATCTGCTACGAAGACGTCTTCGGCGAGGAGCTGATCCGCAGCCTGCCCGAGGCGACCCTGATGCTCAATCTCTCCAATCTGGCCTGGTACGGCGATTCCTTCGCCCAGCCCCAGCATCTCCAGATCGCTCGTCTGCGCGCCCTTGAAACCGGGCGGCCGATGCTGCGCTCGACCAACACCGGGATGACGGCGCTGGTCGCGCCGGACGGCCAGGTGGCGGCGGTGTTGCCGCCTTTCGAGGCCGGCGCGCTGCACGTGGAGGTGCGCGGCTACGCCGGGCTGACGCCCTATGCCCGCTGGGGAAACTGGCCGGCGGTGGCGGCGGCTTCGCTGGTCCTTGGACTGGCCTCGGTCGCAAGGCGTCGGCGGAGCTGAGCGGCTTGGGGCGAACCGACCGCTCCGGTTGGGTCAAGAAAAACTGCGGCGGTCCGGCGTATCATCGGTCCGCCGCCTTTTTTTGGCTTTACGACAACACCAAGAGATCACAAGAGGAAAGAACATGAGCGACCAGATCAAATACCTGCTCGACGAAACCCGCATGCCCAAGGCCTGGTACAACATCGCCGCCGACCTGCCGGTGGCGCTGCCTCCGCCGCTGCATCCCGGAACGCTGCAGCCTCTCGGGCCGTCCGATCTGGCGCCGATCTTCCCGAACGCGATCATTGCCCAGGAGATGTCCACCGAGCGCTATGTGGATATTCCCGAGCCGGTTCGCGAGGTGTTGTGCCAATGGCGTCCAAGCCCGCTGTTCCGTGCCCGCCGTCTCGAAAAGCTGCTCGGCACCCCGGCCAAGATCTATTACAAGTACGAAGGCGTTTCGCCGGCCGGCAGCCACAAGCCCAATTCCGCCGTGCCGCAGGCCTGGTACAACGCCCAGGAAGGCGTCAAGCGCTTGTCCACCGAAACCGGGGCCGGCCAGTGGGGTTCGTCGCTGGCCTATGCCGGCGGCCTGTTCGGGCTGGACGTGACCGTTTTCCAGGTGAAGGTTTCCTACGACCAGAAGCCCTACCGCCGCGCGCTGATGGAAACCTGGGGCGCCCGTTGCGTTGCGTCGCCGTCCAACGAGACCGAATACGGTCGCGCCGTGCTCGCCAAGTCGCCGGATCACATCGGATCGCTGGGCATCGCCATCTCCGAAGCCGTCGAGGTTGCCGCCAAGAACGATGACACCAAATACGCTCTCGGTTCGGTGCTCAACCACGTGCTGCTGCACCAGACCATCGTCGGCGAAGAAGCCATCATGCAGATGGAAATGGCCGGCGACGATCCGGACGTGGTCATCAGTTGCGTCGGTGGCGGCTCCAATTTCGCCGGCATCGCCTTCCCCTTCATCGGCCTGCAGCTGCGCGGCGGCCCCAACGCCAAGAAGCGCCGCATCCTCGCCATCGAACCGTCGGCCTGTCCGTCCCTCAGCCGCGGCCAGTATGCCTACGATTTCGGCGATACCGCGCACCTGACCCCGCTGGTCAAGATGCATACGCTCGGCAGCGATTTCACGCCGCCGGGCCTGCACGCCGGCGGTCTGCGCTACCACGGCATGGCGCCGCTGGTCAGCCATGTCAAGCAGCTCGGGTTGATCGAAGCCCGCGGCGTGAGCCAGGTGGCCTGCTTCGAAGCCGGCGTGATGTTTGCCCGCAGCGAGGGCATTGTGCCGGCGCCCGAGTCGACCCACGCCATTCGCGGCGCCATCGACGAAGCCCTGCGCTGCAAGGCCGAGGGCAAGAGCGAGACGATCCTGTTCTGCCTGTCGGGCCACGGCCATTTCGACATGGCGTCGTACACCAACTATCTCGCCGGCAAGCTGACCGATCAGCCCTACGACGAGAAGGAGTTGGCGATGGCGCTGTCGATGCTGCCGAAGGTCGACGCCTGAGATGTGAGGACTGACGGGCGAACGCGCCAAACCGGTCGCCCGGCTCACCATGACATCGACCTCCTCGCCGGGCTGGCACGCCCGGCACCATGACGAAGCCTTTGCGGCGCTGTCCTCCAGCGCCGACGAGGGGCTCAGCGAGCGCGTCGCCGCCGAACGTCTGGCCACGCATGGCCCGAACCGCATCGAGGCGCGCGCCGGGCGGGGGCCGCTGCTGCGGTTTGCGCTGCAGTTCCACCAACCCCTGATCTACATCCTGATCGTGAGCGGCGGCATTGCCGCCTTTCTGCGCGAATGGGCCGACGCCGGCGTGATCTTCGGCGTCGTGCTGGTCAACGCCCTCATCGGCTTCATCCAGGAAGGCCGTGCCGAGGATGCGCTGGCGGCGCTGGCGCGCAGCGTGGCCAGCGACGTGACGGTGCTGCGCGAAAGCCGCCGGAGGCGCATCGACGCAGCCGAACTGGTGCCCGGCGACATCGTGTGGCTGGCCGCCGGCGACAAGGTGCCGGCCGATCTGCGGCTCTTCGATGCGCGCGCGCTCCAGGTCACCGAAGCCTCGCTGACCGGCGAATCCGTCGCCGTGGCCAAGCATTCCGACGTGCTGCCCGTCGACAGTGTGCTCGCCGAACGGGCCAACATGGCCTTTGCCGGCACCCTGGTGGTGGCCGGACAGGCCGGCGGGCTGGTCGTTGCCACGGGGCGGGCCACCGAAACCGGCCGCATCGCCGATCTTCTCGACGCCACCGAAACCCTCGCCACGCCGCTTACGCGGGCGATGGAGCACTTCTCCAATCTGCTGCTGGTGATCATTCTCGGTCTGGCCGCGCTCGGTTTTGCGGTGGGCAGCCTGCGTGGCGAGCCGCTGCTCGACATGCTGATGGCGGCGGTCGCGCTGGCCGTCGGGGCGATTCCCGAAGGCCTGCCGGCAGCCATCACCGTGACCCTCGCCATCGGCGTGGCCCGCATGGCCCGACGGCGGGCCATCATCCGCCGTCTGCCGGCCGTCGAGACGCTCGGCAGCACCACGGTGATCTGTTCCGACAAGACCGGCACCCTCACCGAAAACCAGATGACCGTGCGGGCGCTGATGGCCGGCGGCCGGTGTTATGCGGTGAGCGGCGACGGCTATGCGCCGGTGGGGGCGGTGACCCTCGATGGCGTTCCGGTTGAGCCCGATGGCCCGCTGCGCCGGCTGCTGGTGGCCGGTGTGCTGTGCAACGACGCAGGTCTCGCCGAGCAGGACGGCGCCTGGACCATCACCGGCGACCCGACCGAGGCGGCGCTGCTGGTGGTGGCGCGCAAGGCCGGACTGGACGAGCTCCGCTTACGCCTCGACGCGCCGCGGCTGGACGAGATCGCCTTCGATTCCGCCCGCCAATACATGGCCAGCCTCAACCGCATCGACGGTGTCCCGGTGGCCGCGATCAAGGGCGCGCTGGAAGTCGTCCTGCCCCAGTGCGCCACCATGCTCGATGCGAACGGCGAGGCCGTCGCGGTGGATGGCGAGGCGATCGACACGATGGCCCGGGCGCTGGCCGCGGAGGGTTTGCGGGTGCTGGCCTTCGCCTGCGCCCAGCCCGACGGTGCGCAGCTGGACGAGGCGCACCTGGCTGGCCGTTTGTGTTTCCTCGGTCTGCAGGCGATGCTCGATCCGCCGCGACAGGCGGCGCTGGGGGCGATCCGCAGCTGCGCCGCGGCGGGCGTCCGGGTGAAAATGATTACCGGCGATCATGCTGAAACGGCGCTCGCGATTGCCCGCAAGCTTGGTCTGGCGGAAGAGGGCGCGCGGGCGCTCACGGGTCGCGAACTGGCCGCCCTCAGCCCCGATCAACTGCGTGAGGCGGTGCGCGAGGTGAGCGTATTTGCCCGCGTCGAACCCGAGCAGAAGCTGCGTCTCGTCCAGGCGCTGCAGGCCAACGGCGAGGTGGTGGCGATGACCGGCGACGGCGTGAACGACGCGCCGGCCCTGAAGGCCGCCGACATCGGCGTGGCGATGGGCGCGGGTGGCACCGAGGTCGCCAAGGAGGCGGCCGCGATGGTGCTCACCGACGACAACTTCGCCACCATCGAGGCCGCCATCGAGGAAGGGCGCGGCGTCTACGACAATCTGGTGAAGTTCATCATCTGGACCTTGCCGACCAACTTCGGCGAAGGGCTGGTGATCCTCTTCGCGGTGCTGGCCGACCTCACCCTGCCGATCACGCCGCTGCAGATTCTGTGGATCAACATGACGACGGCGGTGCTGCTTGGCCTGACGCTGGCCTTCGAGCCGATCCAGAGCGACGTGATGGGACGTCCGCCTCGCCCGCCCGGTTCGCCGATTCTCGACAGGAGCTTGATCCGCCGCATCGTGTTGGTCGGGGTTCTGCTGTTGGTGGCCGCCTTTGGGCTGTTCCTGCGCTGGCGAGGTCTCGGTGCCTCGCTGGAAGAGGCGCGCACGGTGGCGGTGAACGTCTTCGTGGCCGGTGAAGTCGCCTATCTCTTCAATTGCCGCAACCTGCGCGGGCCGTGCTGGCGCTGCGGTTGGTGGTCCAACCCGTGGTTCTGGGGCGGCATCGGGGCGATGTTGCTGTTGCAGGCGGCCTTCACCTGGCTGCCGGCGATGAACCGGATCTTTGCATCGGCGCCGATTCCGGCGGGGGCGTGGCTGGAGATAGGTGCGGCAGCGCTCGGGATCGCCGTGGTCGTGGGCTTGGACAAATGGCTGGCGGTGCGCAAGGGCGCAGCGGACGCGTAAGGTCGGGGGGCATGAAAAAGGAGCCCGGTCTGCGAAGACGGGGCTCCTTTTCGGTTGAGCGCAGATTTCTATCTACACCCTGAAGCGCGCGATCTGGTCCTTCAGGCTGGAGGCGATCTGTTCCAGAGCGATGGCCGCATCGGCGGCGCCGCGAATGTTCTCGCTGGTGGTTTCCACCATGTGCGAAATCTCTTCCACCTGATGGGCGATGGCGGTGCTGGAAGCGCTTTGTTCATGGGTGGCTTCGGCAATTTCCCGGACCCTTTCGAGCGTCCGGCGGGCGCCGGATTCGATTGCGGCCAGCGCTTCCGAAGCCGAACTGGCCAGCGTCACTCCTTGATCCACCTCGGGCAGCGCGGCGTTCATGGCACTCACCGCGCTGCTGGTGTCGTTCTGGATTCCGACGATCATCTGCTCGATTTCCGTGGTTGCCGAGGAGGTGCGTTCGGCCAGTTTGCGCACTTCGTCGGCCACCACCGCGAAGCCGCGGCCCTGCTCGCCGGCGCGGGCGGCTTCGATGGCGGCGTTGAGGGCGAGCAGGTTGGTCTGGGCAGCGATTTCCTTGATCACGTTGGCGATCGACGAGACGTGCCCGATGCGTTCTTCAAGGGCGCGGATGCGTTCGGATGCGCCGGTGACGGTTTCCGACATCTTGAGGATGGCGCTGGATGCCTGACCGACGCGCTGGCTGCCTTCTGCCGCAAGGCGCATGGCTTCCTGGGAATTGGTTTCGGTTTCGCGGGCGCTGGATGAAATGTGGCTGGAGCTGGCCGTCAGCTGTTCCATCGCGGTGGCCATCGCGGTGGTTGCGTCGGACTGGCGCACTGCGGCTTCGGCCACCTGGGTGGATACCTGACGGATGTGATCGGCGTTGCCGACCAGTTGGTTGGCGCCGCTGTTGATCTCGCCGACCATACGGCGCAGGGCGGCGATCATCGTACCGAGGGCGTGGAGCATGCTGCCGTCGGGCGTCTTCTCGAGGCGGGCGGTGAGGTCGCCGTCGGCAGCCTGCCGCATGACGTTCGTGGCGTCCTTGGGTTCGCCGCCGAGCTGACCGGTGACGCTCGCACTGACCCGCCAGCCGGCGTAGCCAAGAATGCCCAACAGCACGCAGGAGATGCCGCCCAGCACCAGGGCGATGGAACGGAAGGCGGCATTCACGTCGTCGATGTAGATGCCGGTGCCGACAATCCAACCCCACGGTGCAAAGGAGGCGGCGTAGGACAGTTTGGGATGGGGTTCGGGATTGCCGGCCTTGGGAAACCAGTAATCGACGAATCCGCCCCCGCTCGCGGCGGTCTTCACCAGTTCCCGGATAATCAATTTGCCGTTGGTGTCTTTGAGGTTGCTTGCGTCGCTGCCTTCCTGCGCCGGCTTGGGCGGCAGCAGGACGAAGTGGTTGTCGGTCGTTACGACAAACAGGTAGTTGCTGTCGTCGTAGCGCATCACCCGCAAGGTTTCGGTGGCGGCTTTTTTGGCCTCGGCCTCGGACAGCTTGCCGGCTTGGGCCAGTCGATGGAAGTGTTGGACCACCCCCATGCCGTTTTCGACAATGTGCTTTGTCTGCAGCTTGCGGTCGTCCATCATGCTGGCCCGCAGGTGGGCGAGGCTGACGGCGCACAGGGCGATCAGTCCGATCATCGTCAGCGCGATGAGCAGGCGCATGCGGGTAGCAACGCGCAGGTTGGCGAACTTCATGGTTTCAGGTCTCCTCAATCCCCAGTTTGCGGCCGGATTGCTTGGCCGCCATGCCTTAGCACCCGGCGATCGCCGAAGAAAATCGGGTTCGCGGTTTTCCTGGGCGCATTTATTGTTGTCTTAACGGTGGCGCACTCGCCTACTTGAGCGGTATTCGGGCGGGGCGCCGGGTAGCGTCGGGGCACGGCTTGTGCGCACGGGCGTTCCTTGAGCGCCGAAAGCCAGTAAAATCCGCGTTTTGCCCAATTCCGCGCGGCCTGTGCCGCGGAGCGTCCATGTCCGTCCAAAAACCGACTTTCCAGCAGATCATCCTGCGCCTCTCGAACTTCTGGGCCGAGCACGGCTGCACCTTGCTCCAGCCCTACGACATCGAGGTCGGCGCCGGTACCTTCCATACCGCCACCTTTCTGCGCTCCATCGGGCCAGAGCATTGGAACGCCGCTTATGTGCAGCCCTCGCGCCGCCCCAAGGATGGCCGCTACGGCAACAACCCCAACCGCCTGCAGCACTACTACCAGTATCAGGTGGTGCTCAAGCCGTCGCCGGCGAACATCCAGGAGCTCTACATCGACAGCCTGCGGGCGCTGGGCATCGACCCCAACGCCCACGACATCCGCTTCGTCGAGGACGACTGGGAGTCGCCCACCCTCGGCGCCTGGGGGCTGGGCTGGGAAGTGTGGCTGGACGGCATGGAAGTCACCCAGTTCACCTACTTCCAGGAGGTCGGCTCGCTCAGCTGCAAGCCGGTGCTCGGCGAAATCACCTATGGCCTCGAACGGCTGGCGATGTATCTGCAGGGCGTCGAAAACGTCTATGACCTGGTGTGGTCGATCGGCCCGGACGGCACGCCCGTCACCTACGGCAACGTCTATCACCAGAACGAAGTCGAGCAATCCACCTACAACTTCGAGCACTCCAACGTCGAATGGCTGTTCCGCCTGTTCGGCGAATACGAAGGCGAGGCCAAGCGCCTGCTGGCGGTGCCGCTGGTGCTGCCGGCTTTCGAGATGGTCATGAAGTGCTCCCACACCTTCAACCTGCTCGACGCTCGCGGGGCGATCTCCGTGACCGAACGCGCCGCCTATATCGGCCGCGTCCGCGCGCTGGCCCGTGAGGTGGCCCAGGCCTATTACAACTCCCGCGAAGCCCTCGGCTTCCCGATGCTGAAGAAGGAGGCCGCGTGATGACCGGCGCGACCCTGCTCGTTGAACTGCTCACCGAAGAATTGCCCCCCAAGGCCTTGCCGAAGCTCGGTCAGGCTTTTTCGAATGCCATCGTTGCCGGCCTGCGCAGCCGCGGTTTGGCGGTCGCCGACGGCGCTTTCCGCTGGTTCGCCACCCCGCGCCGTCTGGCGGTGAGCGTTGCCCATGTGCTCTCCGAAGCCGCCGCCAAGGACGTGACCGAGAAGATCATGCCGGTTTCGGTCGCCCTCACGGCCGACGGCCAGCCGACCCCCGCCCTCACCAAGAAGCTCGAAGGCAAGGGCATTCCGCTGTCGGCCGTGGCCCGTTTCGAGCGCCGCATGGACGGCAAGGCCGAAGCCCTGTTCTACACCAGCACCGTGGCCGGCGCGAAACTCGCCGACGTGCTTGCCGGGATCGTTCAGGACGCGCTCAAGGCGCTGCCGATTCCCAAGGTGATGCGCTGGGGCGACGGCGACGCCACCTTCGTGCGTCCGGCGCACAAGCTCACCATGCTGCACGGTGCCGACGTGGTGCCGGGTTGCGTGCTGGATATTCAATCCGGCCGCAGCACCAAAGGTCACCGCTTCATGAGCCGCGGCGACATCGAGATCGCCAGCGCCGATGCCTACGAACCCACGCTGCTCGCCGAAGGCAAGGTCATCCCCGATTTCGCCGAGCGTCGCGCCAACATCGAGACCCAGCTCGTCGCCGAGGCCGGCCGCCAGAACGCCACGCTCGGGGAATACGCCGACCTGCTCGACGAAGTGACTGCGCTGGTCGAGCATCCGACGGTGTATGTCGGCGAGTTCGAATCCGAGTTCCTGGCCGTGCCGCAGGAATGTCTGATCCTCACGATGCGCGCCAACCAGAAATATTTCCCGCTGTTCGACGAAGCCGGCAAGCTGACCAGTCGCTTTCTGATCGTCTCGAACATGGAACTGGCCGATCCTTCCAACATCATCGCCGGCAATCAGCGCGTGGTGCGTCCGCGCCTGTCGGATGCGCGATTCTTCTTCGAGCAGGACATCAAGGTCGGCCTCACACCCCGCGTCGTCAAACTCGGCTCGGTGGTCTATCACAACAAGCTCGGCTCCCTCGGCGACCGCGTCGAGCGCGTCTCCATCGTGGCCCGCAAGATCGCCGGGCTGCTCGGCGCCGACGAAAACCTCGCCAACCGCGCCGCGCTGCTCTCCAAGGCCGACCTGCTGACCGACATGGTCGGCGAGTTCCCCGAACTGCAGGGGGTCATGGGCCGTTACTACGCGCTTGCCGAAGGTGCGCTGCCGGTGGTGGCGGAAGCCATCGAGCAGCACTACCGCCCGCGTTTCGCCGGCGACGCGCTGCCTGACAGCAACATCGGCCGGGCGTTGGCGGTGGCCGACAAGCTCGACGCCCTGACCGGTTTCTTCGGGATCGGCCAGGTGCCGACCGGCGACCGCGACCCCTTCGGTCTGCGCCGTGCCGCGCTCGGCGTGTTGCGCATTCTGATGGAAGCTCCGCTGCCCCTCGACTTGCTCGCGCTGATCAACGAGTCGGCGGCCAGCTTCGACCCCGGCCTGCTCGGCAGCGAACTGCCCGGCCCGCTGTTCGATTTCATGCTCGAACGCTTGCGCAACCTGCTCCGCGAAGCCGGGCATGCCCAGGACGTGGTCGACGCGGTGCTGGCCCTCAAACCCACCCGCATCGATCTGGTGGTGCCCAAGCTCCAGGCGGTTGTCGCCTTCCAGCAGCTGCCGGAAGCGGCGGCCCTCGCCGCGGCCAACAAGCGCATCGTCAACATCCTCAAGAAGGCCGAGGGCGAACCCGCCGAGCCGGATGTGGCGCTGCTCGTGGAGGACGCCGAGAAGGCCTTGTTCCACGCCATCGTCGACGTCGCCCCGCTGGCCCGCTC
>CALMXT010000163.1 GCA_937871125.1 uncultured Zoogloea sp.
GCGACATCCACCTCGGCCACCTGGTGGGCTACATCCAGGCCGACATCTGGGTGCGCTACCAGCGCATGCGCGGCAACCGGGTGCACTACGTGTGTGCGGACGACACTCACGGCACGCCGGTGATGCTGCGCGCCGAGAAGGAAGGCCTGACGCCCGAGCAGCTCATCGAGCGCGTGCATGGCGAACACTCCCGCGATTTCCGCGATTTCGGCGTCGAGTTCGACAACTACCACTCGACCCATAGCAGCGAGAACCGCTGGTACGCCGAAGACATCTACACCCGCCTCCGGGACGGCGCCAAGCTCATCGACACCCGCTCCATCGAACAATTCTACGACCCGGTGAAGGAAATGTTCCTGCCGGACCGCTTCATCAAGGGCGAATGTCCCAAGTGCGGAACGGCCGACCAATACGGCGACAACTGCGAAGCCTGCGGCGCCGCCTACGCCCCCACCGAACTCAAAAACCCCTATTCGGCCGTCTCCGGCGCCAAGCCGGTGCTCAAGACCTCCGAACACTACTTCTTCCGTCTGTCCGACCCGCGCGCCGTCGAATTCCTGCGCGAATGGACCCAGGGCACCACGCTCGACGGCTCTCGCCGCCTGCAGCAGGAAGCCGCCAACAAGATGAAGGAATGGCTCGGCGAAGCCGGTGAAAACAAGCTTTCCGACTGGGACATCTCCCGCGACGCCCCCTACTTCGGCTTTGAAATCCCCGGCGCACCGGGCAAATACTTTTACGTGTGGCTGGATGCGCCGATCGGCTACTTTGCCAGCTTCCGCAATCTGGCCTCCCGCAACCCCGACATCGACGTCGCCGCCTTCACCGAAGCCGGCCCGGCCGCCGCCACCGAAACCGAACTGATCCACTTCATCGGCAAGGACATCCTCTACTTCCACGCCCTGTTCTGGCCCGCGATGCTGCACTTCGCCGGCTACCGCGCGCCGACCCAGCTGAGCGTCAACGGCTTTCTCACCGTCGACGGCGCCAAGATGAGCAAGAGCCGCGGCACCTTCATCACCGCCCGCTCCTACACCGAACAAAAGCTCAACCCCGAGTGGCTGCGCTACTACTTCGCCGGCAAGTCCAACGGCACCATGGAAGACGTGGACCTCAACCTCGACGACATGATCGCCAAGGTCAATTCCGATCTGGTCGGCAAGTTCGTCAACATCGCCAGCCGCTGCGCCGGCTTCATCGCCAAACGCTTTGACGGCAAGCTCGGCGACCTCGACGCCGCCGCGCCCCTCGACTGGAACGTCGACGAAATCGCCGCGGCGTTCGAAACCCGCGATTACAGCCGCGCCCTGCGCAAGATCATGGAGTTCGCCGATCTCGCCAACGGCTATGTCAACGACAACAAGCCGTGGGAACTCGCCAAGCAGCAAGGCCAGGACGCCCGTCTGCACGTGGTGTGCACCACCGCCATCAACATCTTCAAGGCGCTCACCGGCCTGCTCAAGCCGGTCCTGCCCAAGCTCGCTGCCCAGGTCGAAGCCTTCCTCGCCATCGCCCCGATGACCTGGAACGACGCCCTCGCCCCGCTCCCCGCCGGCCACGCCATCAACCCCTACAGCCACCTCATGACCCGCATCGAGCGCAAACAGGTGGACGCCCTGCTCGAAGCCAACCGGGATTCCCTCGCTCCGGCCGCCGACGTCAAACCCGCCAAGGCCGAAGCCACGGCCGCCGCCAAGGAAGCCTCCTCCGAACAGCGCCACGCCCAGCATCAAGCCCACACCGCGGCCACCGAAACCGCGCAGGCCGACGCGTTCGAACCCTTCATTTCCATCGACGACTTCGCCAAGGTCGATCTGCGGATCGCCAGGATCGTCTCCGCCGAACACGTGGAAGGCGCGGCCAAGCTGATCAAGCTGATGCTCGACATCGGCGAGACCGAAAACGGCCAGCCGCGCCCCCGCCAGGTTTTCGCCGGCATCAAGAGCGCCTACGACCCGGCCACCCTGGTCGGCCGCCTCACGGTGATGGTCGCCAACCTCGCCCCGCGCAAGATGAAATTCGGCCTGTCCGAAGGCATGGTGCTGGCCGCCTCCGGCGACGACACGCCGGGCATCTTCATCCTGTCCCCGGACGCCGGCGCCACACCCGGCATGCGCGTAAAGTAAGCCCCTGCCGAACAGTCTGCGGGCCGGCGCCCATACCGCCCGCAGACCGGCCCCGAAGCAAGCCGGATGTCAGTTTTATGTCAGCCACTCCTCCTAGCCTTTCGTCCCATAATGTCCGTTGACCGCTCGCCTCTTCCCCGCCTGACCCCCGCCTTCTGGGGCTGGGCCCTGCTCGACATCGTCGGCGTGCTGATCCTCGCGGTCGGCGCGGCGTGGCTCATCGAAGGCCGCGCCTCCATCGTGCCGGGCTTTCCGGCCAACGGCATGCATGCCTGGGCCAGCCTCGGCATCGGCATCGCGCTGGTCTTCGTAGCGGCGGTCAAGATGCTGGTCGAGGTGCTCCACGCGGCCTCCCGCGGCACCAAGGCCGCCAACGACAGCAAGTTCTCCTGAACCATGCCAACCGGGAAAGCGAAGGGCCGATCCCGCGTTTTCTTGGCCCTCCCGGCGGGCGGCCCGACGCGTCGCGGCCGACCGGGGGGCTCGCTCACCGCCTGCAAACGCTGGTTCGTCCAGCATCGCACCGGCCCCGGCCTTACACCTCCGCACGCTGCGCCCCAGGGCGCCAGACCGTTTATTCCTCGACTGCGGAGGCACCATGAAAATCTCGTTCCACCCCAAGCTCCTCGATACCCTGCCGGGCTACGGCAAAATCCAGCTCACCCATGACGTATCGGCCGGCCTGACGGTCGGCGTGCTGGCCCTGCCGCTGGCCATGGCTTTCGCCATCGCCTCCGGGATGTCGCCCACCGCGGGCATCTGGACCGCCATCGTCGCCGGCTTGATGATCTCCGCCTTCGGCGGCTCCCGCGTCCAGATCGGCGGCCCGACCGGCGCCTTCATTCCGATCATCTACGGCATCGTCGTCGATTACGGCGTCCAGAGCCTCCTCGTGGCCACCATGCTGGCCGGCGCAATGCTCGTCGCGATGGGCGTATTCCGCCTCGGCAACCTGATCCGCTTCATCCCCAAGGCGGTGGTGATCGGCTTTACCAACGGCATCGCGGTGGTGATCTTCCTTGCCCAGATCAAGGATTTCCTCGGCCTCAGGATCGACCACCTGCCCGGCGAATTCTTCGGCAAGATGAAAGCCCTGCTCACCCATCTCGACACGCTGGACCTGCCCACCGTGGCGCTGTCGATCGCCTCGATCGTCGTGCTGCTGTCGTGGAACCGGCTGGCCCGGAGCATCAAGTTTCTCACCCGCCTGCCCGGCCCGCTCGGGGTGCTGGTGATCGCCACTGTCGCCAACGCGCTCCTGCAACTGCCGGTCGAAACCATCGGCAGCCGCTTCAACGGCATTCCCCAGCAACTTCCCGCCTTCGCGCTGCCCGAGCTGTCGCTGCAGACCCTCGGCAAGCTGATCTCGCCGGCCCTGACCATCGCCCTGCTCGGCGCCATCGAATCCCTGCTCTCGGCGCGGGTGGCCGACGGGGCCATCGACGACCGGCACGACCCCAACCAGGAACTCATCGCCCAGGGCATCGCCAACCTGGCCGCGCCGCTCTTCGGCGGTTTCGCCGCCACCGGCGCCATCGCCCGCACCGCCACCAACGT
>CALMXT010000164.1 GCA_937871125.1 uncultured Zoogloea sp.
TCGGGCATGCCCTTCTTCACGAAGGGGCCGTTGAAGACGAAATCGGCCAGATTGGCGATATCCCGCGACGGCACATAGCCGAGGTTGGGAATGTTGCCGCCCTTGTCGACGCCGGGCACGCCGTGGCAGAAGACGCAGTTGCTGACGTAGATCCGAGTGCCTTCGGCAATGTGGGCCGGGTCGTACTTGACGCCGGAGATCAGCTCGCCCTGCGGATAGGCCGGCACTTCGGGCAGCGGCTTGCCGGCGCCCAGCGCAAAGGTGTAGACGCGACCGAGATCGTGCTTGTCGGAGGCGCGCTGGAACAGGCCGAACACGCCGCCCCAACCCACCGCGATGGACACGTACTGGCGGCCATCCACCTCGTAGGTGACCGGCGGCGCGACCATCCCGACGCCGATCGGCGCTTCCCACAGCTTTTCGCCCTTGTCGGCGCTATAGGCGGCAAAACGGCCGTCGGCGGTGCCCGCGAAGACGAGGTTGCCGGCGGTGGTCAGCGTGCCGCCGTTCCACGGCGAGGCGTACTCCTGGCGCCACACTTCCTTCTGCTTGACCGGATCCCACGCCACCAGCCGGCCAAAGGCCTTGCTCTTGGGCTGTTGGGTGTTCACCAGCATGCCGGTATTCCAGCCGGTGCCGGACTGGGGCTGGCCGGGCTTGTTCTCGTTGAAGCGCCAGTCCTTGTCCTCGGCGAGGTTGATCGGCACGTTCTGCACCGTGAAGTAGGCGAGGCCGGTCTTCGGGTTGAAGGACATGGCATGCCAGTTGTGCCCGCCGAAGGGGCCCGGCACGGCGTCGAAGGCATCGCGGGAGCGGGCCAGCGGCGTTTCGATCGGGCGGCCGTTCTTGTCGTAACCGGTGGCCCAATTCACCTCGGTGAAGTTCTTGGCCGAGATGAACTTGCCGCTCACCCGGTCGATCACGAAGAAGAAGCCGTTCTTCGGCGCATGGAGGATCACCTTGCGCTTCTTGCCGCCGACGGTGAGGTCGGTGAGGATCATGTCCTGCACCGAGGTGTAGTCCCAGTTGTCGCCGGGGGTTTCCTGGTAGTGCCAGACGTACTTGCCGGTGTCCGGATCGAGGGCGACGATGGAGGCCAGGTAGAGGTTGTCGCCGCCGGCGGGGCTGCGTTTGCGGTGGTTCCACGGCGAGCCGTTGCCGGTGCCCACGTACATCAGGTTGAGTTCGGGATCGTAGGTGATGCTGTTCCACGCGGTGCCGCCGCCGCCCGTCACCCACCATTGACCGGCCGGGTCCCAGGTCTTGGCGGCCTTGGCCATCGCCTCGTTTTCGAAGGGTTTGGACGGATCGCCCGGCACGGTGTACCAGCGCCACTTCTGCTCGCCGGTCTCGGCGTCGTAGGCGGTGAGATAGCCGCGCACGCCGTATTCGGCGCCGCCGTTGCCGATGATGACCTTGCCCTTGATGACCCGCGGCGCGCCGGTCACGGTATAGGGCCGACTGCGGTCCTCGACGGTGTCCTTCTCCCACACCGGTTTGCCGGTGGCGGCGTCGAGCGCCACCAGACGGCCGTCGAAGGTGCCCACGAAGACCTTGCCCTTGTAGAGCGCCACGCCGCGGTTCACCACGTCGCAGCAGCCCTTCTGGGCGTATTCGCGCGGCACCTTGGGGTCGTAGCTCCACAGCCGCTTGCCGCTGCGCACATCGACCGCGTGGACCACGCTCCACGAAGCGGTGACATACATGATGCCGTCCACCACCAGCGGGGTGGCTTCCACGCCGCGGGTCGATTCGAGGTTGTAAGTCCAGGCAAGGCCCAGCTTGTTCACGTTGCCGGCGTTGATCTCGGCGAGCTTGCTGTGACGGGTTTCGGCGTAGTCGAGACCATAGGCCGGCCAGTCGGTGCCGCGCGCGGCGTTGGCGGTCACGGCGCGCTCGTCGATGCGTCCGGTGACCGCCGCAATGTGCTCGGTCGAACCTTTTGGCGGTGCGGCAAACACGGTCTGGCACGCAAGCGCGGTCATCAGCGTCAGCGCAAGGCCGACGCGCCGCCGGATCGGCTCCGCACCACGGCGGGAAAGAGATGAGGGCATGTTGTCTCCTGATTGACTTCGTTCGTTGAAGTTCTTTAATGTGGAACGCGTTCCGTCCATGCAGCGGAACGCATTCCCGGTCCAGCCATACCTCATCAGCAGCAAGCGTGCCGGGTCGAAAAAACCACAAATAAACAATAAAAATCAGTTGCTTGCCGAGATTTTAAAAAAGCCCTCGGACGCGACCGGCAAGCGCCGCTGACTTGAAACGAGTCAACACCGGTGTTACCGGTTGACTCGCAACTGGCCACCTGGAGGAGACATCATGGGAGAACTGCTGGCCTCGTTCGAGGCACGCTTGGCGCATGCCCGACAGCTGTTTTTTGAACGGGGGCAAAACCCCGCCGGGCTGGTTAGCGCCCCCACCATCCGCTCGTGGGAGCGCTCTCTCGAATACGGCCTGCGAACCGGCGACGAACGCGTGCTGACCCCGGTGTCGCGTCAGGAAGCGCAGATCGTCACCGAGCGCAACCGGCGTCTCATCGCCTGCGCCCAGCCCGAGATGGAAAAACTGCGCGCCGCGATGACGCGAGGCAGTTGGGGCATCGTGTGCACCGACCCGGACGGTCTGGTGGTGCAGGCGCTGTGCGGCACCGGCAACGCGTTCTACAACATGAAGCAGATTTTCCAGATCGGCCGCTCGATCCGCGAGGCGGACATCGGCACCAACGGACTCGGCTGTGCGCTGATCGAACGGCAGCCGATCGTGATCCAGGCAGCCGAGCATTTCCTCGACGAAATCCGTCCTTTCGCCTGCGCCTCGGTGCCGCTGTTCGACCCGGCCGGCGGACTGGCCGGCATTCTCGACGCCACCCGCTATTGCGACGGCAGTCCGGTTTCCGTTCTCGAGCCTCTGGCGATTGCCGCCCGCGCCGTGGAAAAGCGCATGCTCGAAGCCCTCGACGGCGCGCTGCAACTGAGCTTCCACACCCGCGCCGAACTGCTCGCCACGCCGCTCGCCGGCATCATGGTGTTCGACGAGGACGGTCGTCTGCTCGGCGCCAACCAGACCGCCCGCCAACTCCTCCAACTGGCCCCCGGCCGGGATCCCGAGCAGGTCTTCGCGCAACTCTTCGACTGCCCCGCCGAAACCTTCCGGCAGGCCTTGTCCGGGCGGCTGACCCACGGCGCCTTGTGGAGCGACAGCGGACTCGGCTTCGAAGCCCGCTTCGAATCCCGCGAACGCAACGCGCTACTGGCACGGATCGGCCACGCGGTTCAAACCCTGCACGACACCGACCGGGACGCATCTCGATCCGCCCCCGCGACGCCGCCCGCGCCCGACGTCGACGGCCCTGCCGGACGGGCGCTGCACATTGCCCGGCGAGCCTTCGCACGCGACATTCCGGTCCTCATCAACGGCGAGACAGGCACCGGCAAGGAGGTGCTGGCCCGTCGCCTGCACGAAGAGAGCGAGCGGGCGTCCGGCCCCTTTGTCGCCATCAACTGTTCGTCGCTACCGGCCGGACTGATCGAATCGGAATTCTTCGGCTACGAGGACGGCGCCTTCACCGGCGGGCGACGCGGCGGTGCGGCCGGCAAATTCGAACTGGCCCGCGGCGGCACCCTGTTCCTCGACGAGATCGGCGACATGCCCCTGGAACTCCAGGGCCGCCTGCTGCGCGTGCTGCAGGAGCGCAGCTTCACGCGCCTGGGCGGCGCCCGGCCGATCCGCTTCGACGCACGCATCGTCACCGCCACCCACCGTCGCCTGGAGGCCCGCGTGGCCGAAGGCCTGTTTCGGGAAGACCTGTTCTACCGCATCAAAGGCGTGCGCGTATGCCTGCCGGCGCTGCGGGAACGGGCCGACAGGGCGACGCTGATCGAAGCGATGCTCGCCCGGGAAGCAGCCGGGGGAGCCGCGCCGCGCCTGTCGACAGACGCCATGCGGGCACTGATGGCCTACGCGTGGCCCGGCAACATCCGCCAGTTGAACCACGTCCTGCGCCTCGCGCTGACCCTCGCCGAGGGCGAGGCCGAGATCACCTGCGAACACCTGCCCGAGGAAGTGCTGGAGGACAACGCCGCCAACACGCCATCGCCGGCCACGCACGCCGACACGGGCGGCATGTGCCTGCGCGAACTCGAACTGGAAGCGGTCAAAGCCACGATGGCCCGCTGCGGCGGCAACGTCTCGGCGGCAGCCCGCAGCCTGCGGGTCGCCCGCGCCACGCTCTACCGCAAACTGCGCCTGTTCGGGCTTCTGGATTGAATCGGCAAGGAAACGGACGCCGCCGCCCGGGCAGGCATAGAAGTGTCGGCGCGGCAGCGCCACCACCTCGCCCGAATCGAAGGAGGCGCCCGTTTCCGCCCCGCGCCGCGCCGCCGGCACGGGACCGGCGGCTCAATCCGCCAGCGCCGCCAGCAGCTTGCCGTGGATTCCGCCGAAGCCGCCGTTGCTCATCACCAGGATGCGGTCGCCGTCCTTCGCTTCGGCGACGATGGCCTTCACCAATGCGTCCAGGTCGTCCTCGACCACCGTCTTGGCGGCAATCGGCTCCAGCGCACCGCGCGCGTCCCAGCCCAGATTGGCCGCGTAACAGAACACCTTGTCGGCCTGCTCGAGGCTGGCAGGCAACTGATCCTTCATCACACCGAGCTTCATCGTATTGGAGCGCGGCTCCAGCACCGCCAGGATGCGCGCGTCGCCCACCTGACGGCGCATGCCCCCGACAGTCAGCGCAATCGCCGTCGGGTGATGGGCGAAATCGTCGTACACCGCCACGCCGCGCACGGTTCCGCGCAGCTCCAGGCGGCGCTTGACGCCTTCGAAGCGGGTCAGCGCGTCCAGCGCCACTTCCGGTGTCACGCCCACATGGCGCGCGGCCGCGATGGCCGCCAGCGCGTTGGCCCGGTTGTGGGTGCCCGACAAGGGCAGGCGCTTACGGCCAATCTCCTTGCCCAAATGGCGGATCACCACCTCGTCCTCGGCCGCCCCCTCGGCCACCGACCAGCCCGCCGCATCGTTGAACCACTCCAGCTCCGACCAGCAACCGCGCTCGATCACCCGCAGCAGCGACGCTTCCGCGGCGTTGGCGACGATCCGCCCGGACTTCGGCACAATCCGCACCAGATGATGGAACTGGGTTTCGATCGCCGGCAGATCGGCGAAGATGTCCGCATGATCGAACTCAAGGTTATTGAGAATCGCCGTCCGCGGACGGTAATGGACGAACTTGGACCGCTTGTCGCAGAACGCCGTGTCGTACTCGTCCGCCTCGATCACGAAGAAAGGCGAATCGGTAAGCCGCGCCGACAATCCGAAATTCTTCGGCACGCCGCCGACCAGAAAGCCGGGGTTCAAACCGGCATCTTCGAGAATCCAGGCCAGCAGCGACGTGGTCGTGGTCTTGCCGTGAGTGCCCGCCACCGCCAGCACCCAGCGCCCTTGCAGCACGTTCTCGGCCAGCCACTGGGGGCCGGACACATAAGGCAGACCTTTGTCGAGGATTTCTTCGAGCAAGGGATTGCCGCGGGAAATCGCGTTGCCGACGACGAACACGTCCGGCTGGAGGTCGAGTTGCTCCGCACCGTAGCCTTCGACCAGACCGATGCCCTGTTCTTCGAGCTGGGTGCTCATCGGTGGATAGACATTGGCGTCGCAGCCGGTCACTTTATGGCCGGCAGCCCGTGCCAGCAGCGCCACGCCACCCATGAAAGTGCCGCAAATGCCGAGAATATGAATGTGCATGTGATCCCAGAGGCGGCGAAACAGCGCCGCAACAGTCGTGTGTAGAATGGGTGGCATTCTAATCGAACGGGGAGCTTCGACCGCCCATGACGCGCCCTGCCGTCCCACATCGCAGCAACCTGCGCCGCGAAATTGCAGCTCTGGCGGCCCGGATGATCGCCGAAGACGGCATCACCGACTATGGCTTCGCCAAGCGCAAAGCGGCCCGCCAGCTTGGTGCGGTCAACGCCGACGAACTCCCGAACAACGCCGAGATCGAGTCCGAAGTCCGCATCTACATGGCGGTTTTCCAGGATGAAGAACACATCGAACGCCAGCAGGTCATGCGCGTCGCCGCCGTCGAAGTGATGCGCGAACTGGAGGACTTCCGCCCCTATCTCACCGGCGCCGTGCTCGAAGGCACCGCCGGGCGCTACTCCGAGATCGAGATCGACCTCTTCCCGGAGAGCGCCAAGGAAGTCGAAATCTTCTTCCTCAACCACAGCGTCGCCTATGACCACCGGGAGCCGCGGCGCAACCAGCCCGAAGCCCCCGAAGCCATCCTCGTGTTCGACTGGGACGACATCCCCGTCAAACTGCGCATCTACTCGCCGGACGTGGAACGTCTGCACCGCCGCGGCGCGCACGGAGCCCGCCAGATGGAACGCGCCCGTCTCTCGGTCGTCGAAGCCCTCATCAACGAAACCCCGGCCACCGCCGGCTCGCCTCCATGAACCGTACCGTCACCGTCGTACTTGTCGTCATCGTGGCGCTGGCTGCGGGTGCCGCAGGCGTATTCACTGCCCGTCGGGGCGATTCCGCGGTGCAGGCGAATGCCTCCGCGGAGCAGAGTGCCGCCCTCGCAACCTTGCTCGCCCTCGATTTTCCCGACAACGCCGCCAACAAGCGCCCCCTTTCCGGTTGGGAAGGCAAGGTGCTGGTGCTCAACTTCTGGGCCACCTGGTGCCCGCCCTGCCGCAAGGAAATGCCCGCCCTCTCGGCGATCAGCACCAAGTACCGCGACCGGGGCGTCCAGTTCTTCGGCATCAGCATCGACACCGAATCCAACGTGCGCAGCTTCCAGACCCAAACCCCGGTGAGCTACCCGCTGCTGATCGCCTCGCCGTCGGCGGTGCAACTCACCGAAGCGCTCGGCAACACAGTCCAAGCGCTGCCTTTTACCGTGATCGTCGACAAAAACGGCAAGATCGGCCTCGTAAAGCTCGGACCGATGTCCGAAGACGAACTCGACCGCAAACTCGCCGAACTGACCCGCTCCTGAACCGCGCCCGGCCCCCTGCGCGGTGGACAACTTGCGCCGAATTGCGGCAAACTTGCATTCATGACGTGCACAAACCGCGCTCGGAAAGCCAAGTCCGCAGATCATACGCACTGCCCTGTGCCCGTCCCGCAAGGCGACGAAGCGTCTCGATCCGACCAACCCGTCGGCACCGGACGCGGCCCGGGCGCCGGTGACCGCCGCTGTCGGCGCGACGCCTTCGCCCCCGAATTCGCACTCTCCCGTCTCCGCACCAACCGCGGCCAAACCAGACATTCGGCGGCCCGCCAGCCGGCGCGCCGCCACTTACAATCAAGGGGAACACAATGGATCTTCGCAAGCTCAAGAAATTGATCGATCTGGTCCAGGAATCCGGCATCTCCGAGCTGGAAGTCACTGAAGGCGAGGAAAAGGTCCGCATCGCCAAGCACTCGACCGGCCCGGCGCCGATCAGCTATGCGCCCCAGGCTCCGGTTGCCCAGCCGGTTGCCGCGGCGCCGGCGGCTGCCGCTGTGCCGGCCGAGCCCGCCCTGCCGGACGGCCACGAAGTCAAGTCGCCGATGGTCGGCACCTTCTATCGCGCCAGCGCCCCCGGCGCCAAGCCTCTCGTCGAAGTCGGCCAGACCGTTGCCGTCGGCGAAGTGCTCTGCATCATCGAAGCCATGAAGCTCATGAACGAGATCGAGTCCGATGCCGCCGGCGTCGTCAAAGCCATCCTGGTCGAGAACGGCGAACCCGTGGAATTCGGCGAACCCCTGTTCATCATCGGCTGAAGCCATGGCAATGTTCGAGAAAATCCTCATCGCCAACCGGGGTGAAATCGCCCTCCGGGTGCTGCGAGCCTGCCGCGAACTGGGCATCAAGACCGTCGCGGTCCATTCCCAGCCCGACGCCGAAGCCAAATACGTCAAGCTGGCCGACGAATCGGTCTGCATCGGCCCGGCGTCCTCCACGCTGAGCTACCTCAACATCCCGGCCCTGATCTCCGCGGCCGAGGTTACCGACGCCGAAGCCATCCACCCCGGCTATGGTTTTCTTTCCGAAAACGCCGATTTCGCCGAGCGGGTCGAGCAATCCGGCTTCGTCTTCATCGGCCCGCGCGCCGAAACCATCCGCCTGATGGGCGACAAGGTTTCGGCCAAGGACGCCATGAAGGCCGCCGGCGTGCCCTGCGTGCCGGGTTCCGACGGCGCCCTGCCGGAAGATCCGAAAGATATCGTCAAGATCGCCCGTGCCATCGGCTACCCGGTGATCATCAAGGCCGCTGGCGGCGGTGGCGGTCGCGGGATGCGCGTGGTGCACACCGAAGCGGCCCTGATCAACGCGGTGAGCACGACCCGCTCCGAAGCCGGTGCCTTCTTCGGCAATCCGACGGTGTACATGGAGAAATTCCTGGAAAACCCGCGTCACGTGGAAATCCAGATCCTCGCCGACCAGCACGGCAACGCGATCCATCTGGGCGAACGCGACTGTTCCATGCAGCGTCGTCACCAGAAGGTCATCGAGGAAGCGCCCGCGCCGGGCATCGAACGCCGCCACATCCTGCGCATCGGCGAGCGCTGCGCCGAAGCCTGCCGCAAGATCGGCTATCGCGGCGCCGGCACCTTCGAATTCCTCTACGAAAACGGCGAGTTCTACTTCATCGAGATGAACACCCGGGTCCAGGTCGAACACCCGGTAACCGAGCTCATCACCGGCGTCGATATCGTCCAGGAACAGATCCGCGTCGCCGCGGGCCAGAGACTGCGCTACAAGCAGAAGGACATCGAGTTCCGCGGCCATGCGATCGAATGCCGCATCAACGCCGAAGACCCGTTCAAGTTCACCCCCTGCCCCGGCAAGATCACCAACTGGCACGTACCCGGCGGCCCCGGCATCCGCGTCGATTCGCACGTTTACAACGGTTACACCGTCCCGCAGCACTACGATTCGATGATCGGCAAGCTGATCGCCTACGGCGACACCCGCGACCAGGCCATCCGCC
>CALMXT010000165.1 GCA_937871125.1 uncultured Zoogloea sp.
CAGTCCGGATTTCTGCACCGTATTGTCGAGTTCGCGGGCTTTGACGGTGGCCTTGTCGAAGGCTCCGGCAGCCTTGGTGTAGTTTTCGTAAGCCCTGACGTTGGCTGGGTCGAGCATCGCATTGCGCAGGGCCTGCCCCATTTGCAGGCCTTGGGCATACATGCCGTAGAAGTCGACGCGCCTTGCGACGTCCTGGGCGATGTGGTTCTGGTATTCGGTTTCAATCTCGCGCGCCGAGTGCTGGCTGTCGACCAGGGCGGCGACCAGCAGCAGCATCACGATGATCATGACCGTCAGCAGGCGACGGCCGATGCGCATGTTGTCGATGAAGGCGATGCCGGCGTCGAGCATGCCGACGAGGCCGCGGCGGCGCAGCCGGCCTTCGTGCAGCCGGAGGGACGGATCGTCGCGAAGCTGCCGATGGAGATTTTCGGCCGCCTGGATTTCCGCCGCGCCGGGACGCACCCGTACCGACATGTAACCGCCGTCCGGCTTGGGGGTCATCGACGCGCGAACCCAGTAATGGTCGCCGTTCTTGCTGCGGTTCTTGATGATTCCCGACCACGGCCGGCCGCGCTTGAGGGTGGCCCAGGTGTCGCGGAAGATTTCGGACGGCATGTCCGGGTGCCGGATCATGTTGTGCGGCTGGCCGATGAGTTCCTCGGCGGAAAAGCCGCTCACATTTATAAAATCGTCATTTACAAATGTAATCAGACCGCTCTCATCGGTATGGGAAATGAGGACGGAATCTTTGTCATAGACCTGCTCGCGGCCGCTGACGGGTTGGTTGTTGCGCATTTCGAACCCCGTTTTCTACTTTGTATCGCAGGCAAATTGCGTATGAGACTGCTTTCGACGTTTGGCGGGGTTTCTTGAGGCGGCTTTAGTGGGGGCGGGTGCCGGCGTAGGTGTCGGGCATGACGGTCGGCGGCGCCAGGGGCGGCGTGCGGGACGTTCCGGCAGCGCCGCGCCGATCGGCATCGACGTCGGTTTCGCCGATTTCCAGAATCTCCAAAACCTGCCGGGCCAGCCCCCGGCAGGCGTTGCCGAGGTTGGAGGGCAGGCTGTCGGGAATCTGCTTTTGCAACAGCAGCTTGGAGGCCGAGAGGCTGGCGACCGGGTGCAGCAGGCGGTCTTTGTAATCGCCGAGCAGCTGGGCGACGTTGCGGTCGGCGGCGTCGCGTTGCCACGCGTTGGTTGGCCACTGGGAGGGCAGGGCGTAGGCATGGGGAAAGGTTTCGAGATCGCGCAGGACGGTGCGCAAGTCTTCGTGGGAGTCGCGGAAGGGCAGCAGGACGATGTCGCACAGGCTGTCGAGGGTGCGATCCACGTCGGCGCGGTTGCCGCCGCCGTCGAGCACCCCGATCCAGCCCTGCATGGTGCGCAGCTTGCCGACGACTTTGTGGAGGGCTTCGGGGGTGCGGGCGTCGGCGGTGACATATCGGCGCCCGTCCGGCGACAGGGGCTCGCGGGCACTGTCGGTGAGCACGCAGGCGGAGCGCTGGCCGAGCAGGCCGAAGCCTTGGCAGAGCATGTGGGACAGGGTCGTCTTGCCGGTGCCGCCCTTGTTGCCGATGACGCAGATGATCCGGGACATGGTGAAATCCTCTCGCTGAACGCAGGGCGCAATGACCCCGATTATTGGCGTCTTAACGGCAGCGGGAAGGTCGGAGTTGAGGGGCGAAGGGCCGTCAATTCCGTTTTTGGTCAACGGCTTGGGTCGGCCGGCCGGTAGCAGTAGAGGCGGGTGTGGCGGCGGTCGGCCACTTCGATCACCGAATCCGGTTCGACGCCTTCGACCGGAAAACTGTTGCTGATCAAGAGCGCGTCCGGCCCCAGTTCGGCGCGGGCCTTGCGCCACACCTCCGGCATCGGCACGGGCGACAGGAAGGCGTAGATCACGTCGTAGTTGGTCCAGGAAATCTGCCAGAAATCGCCGCGTGCCAGATAGATGTTGGGTTGGTGGCGGGCCAGCAGGCGCGACAGGGCGTAGGGCGCCGGGGCGGATTCGATGCCTTCGCAGCGGCAATCCGGGCGTTGGCGGGCCAGCGGGCGCAGCAGCGAGCCGGTGCCGCTGCCCAGATCGAGCAGCCGGATCGGGTGGTCCCGCGGCAGCAGGGCGGCAACGGCGTCGGCGGTGGTCGGGTTGGAGAGAAACAGCGGAACCTGGGTGCGGAAGCTGCTCCAGTAGATCAGCGCAAAGACGACGAAGGCGCCGAGATACCAGCCGGGGGCGATCTGCAGCAGCAGCGCGCCGGCCGCGAGCGGCGCAAAGCCGAGGTGGATCCAGCGCCACCAGGGCGCGCTTTTCAAGGCCACGGCCGCCCCGGTGGCGGCCGCTGCCTGCACCGCCACCAGCGGCCAGATGCCCGTCGGCAAAGCGCCGCCCTTGGCCAGCACGAAGGCCGCGAGCCAGCCGGCGACCTGGGCGAGAAGCGCTTTGAGGGCAGGGGGCATGGACGGGGTTCCGGGGTGCGTGGGTCAGCCAAAGTGTAACGGCTCCGGGCCGGAAGAGGGACGCGGCGGCATTGGCGGCGCCCAGAGCGGGACCGCCTGGATCGGGAAGCGCCCCGGTGGGCCCGTCGGGTTGAAATCAGGCGGCGTGGGTGCCGGTTTGGGTGCCCTGCCGCTCGGCATTCCGCCATCTTGCCCGCAGCGCGTCGTGTTTTTCGGCCGCGTGCTTCATCGACCAGGCCTTGATGTGCCCGTAGCCGCGGATGTCGTCGGGGAGGCGGGCGATTTCAATGGCCAGCGGCAGGCGTTCGGGCGTGAGGCCTTCCAGCAGCAGGGCGATGTCGGCTTCGTACTGGCCGATCAGGGCGCGTTCGGCGCGGCGCTCGGGGTGATAGCCGAAGATGTCGAAGGGCGTGCCGCGCAGGCGGCGGAACCGGGCCAGCCAGCGGAAGGCGGTTTCCATCCACGGGCCGAAGACAATCTTCTTGATCCGCCCGGAGGCCGGATCGGGACGGGCGAGGAAGGTCGGGGCGAGGTGAAAGCGGAGCTTGAAATCGCCTTCGAAGCCGGCCTCGATCTGCGCCCGGAAGGCCGGGTCGGAAAACAGCCGGGCGACTTCGTATTCGTCCTTGTAGGCGAGCAGCTTGAAGTGGTTGGCGACCACCGCTTCGGTGAGTTGCCGGCTGCCCAGCGGGGTTTCGGCGGCGCGCACGCGGGCGACGAGATCGAGGTAGCGCCGGGCGTAGGCGGCGTCCTGGTAGTCGGTGAGGATGGCGGCGCGGCGGGCGATGCGCTCGTCGAGGGTTTCGGGATGGAGCGGGATCGCCGGCGCGGGCGTCGCCACCCGTTCGACGGCGGCCGGATCGATGGCCGCGCGGCGCCCCCAGAGCAGGGTCTGGCGGTTCGTCTCGACGGCGGCACCGTTGAGGACGATGGCTTTGTCGAGGCTGGCGGCGCTGACCGGCACCCAGCCCTTTTGCCACGCGTAGCCGAGCAGGAAGAGGTTGGTGGCGATGGCGTCGCCCATCAATGCGGTGGCGAGTTTGTGGGCGTCGAGGAAGTCGCAGCCGCCCGTGCCGACGGCTTCGACGATGGCGGCCTGCATTTTTTCCAGCGGAAACTGCCAGTCGGGGTTGCGGGCGAATTCGGAGGTGGGGGTTTCGCTGCAATCGACCACTCCGCGGGTGGTGCCGACGGCCATCCGCGAGAGCGCGTCCACGCTGGCGGTGACGACCATGTCGCCGCCGATCACCGCGTTGGCTTCGCCGACCGCGATGCGCACCGCGTGGAGGTCGTCCGGGCGGTCGGCGATGCGGATGTGGCTGAACACCGAGCCGCCCTTCTGGGCCAGCCCGGTCATGTCGAGCACGGTGACGCCCTTGCCGTCGAGGTGGGCGGCCATGCCGATCAGCGCGCCGATGGTGACCACGCCGGTGCCGCCCACGCCGGTGACGAGAATGCCCCAGGGCTGGGCGGTGGACGGCAGGGTCGGCGCCGGCAGCGGCGGCAGACGGCTGGCGTCGACGGTCTGGGCGCGGCCTTTTTTCACCCGCCCGCCTTCGAGGGTGACGAAGCTCGGGCAGAAGCCGTTCATGCAGGAGTAGTCCTTGTTGCAGGCCGACTGGTCGATCTG
>CALMXT010000166.1 GCA_937871125.1 uncultured Zoogloea sp.
AGAACCTCGTCGAGAATCGACAGCACTTCCTTCTTCGTATCCAAAACTCACTCCAATCGGAAAAACCAAAAGCGAAACCATGGAAGCGATACCACTTTCCGGCCTTCGCGACCATGCAACGGCAGGTCGCCGCCATTATAAGCGACAAGGACGCATTCGGGCTCTAAGTTGCACCCGCGGATGTGACGATCTTGCATCGGGCTGTTGTTTTTCATTGTTTTGCAAGCTCATCCGCAAAAGCACTCCGCCCCACCGATTTCAGTCCCTTTCCCGCGCGTCCGCTGTGCGTATTTTTGCCTGACGCAACGCAGACCTGCGATAGACTCGTGCGTTGACCAAAACGCATAATGGATTCGCCGCATTCGCGTCAAATCCATCTGCTTCACAACCGGTTCAACGAACAGAGTCGACATCGATGTCAAAAACATCCCTTCTCCATGAGCTCATCACCGCGTCGGCAGAACGCGCACCTGCCTCGCCTGCGCTGACTTCGGGTCGCGACACCCTCAGTTATCGCGAACTCGACGACCAGGTCGGCGGCCTCGCCAGCGGCTTGATGGCCCTCGGTCTGGATCGCGGCGAGCGCGTCGGCATTTTTCTCGACAAACGCACGGAAACCGTCGTGGCCAGTTTTGCCGCCGCGCGGGCCGGCGGAGCCTTCGTTCCGGTCAACCCCATTCTGAAGTCCGAGCAAATCGGCCACATCCTGCGCGACTGCAACGCCCGGGTGCTGGTCACCTCGCCGGAACGCCTGCCCCTGATCGCCCCGGCACTCGAAGCCTGCCACGATCTGCGCCATGTCATCCTCACCGGGCCGCTTGCCAAACCCGTCAATCTGCCCGCGATTTCCATCGTCCTGTGGGCCGATCTGCTCGCCACGCCGTCCCGCGACGGCCACCGGATCATCGATTCCGACCTGCTGTCCATCCTCTACACTTCGGGCAGCACCGGCCGCCCGAAAGGCGTGGTGCTGTCCCACCGCAACATGGTTGCGGGCGCCAAGAGCGTGGCCAGCTATCTCGGCAACAATCCCGACGACACCCTTCTCGCCGCCCTGCCCCTGTCCTTCGACGCCGGGTTCTCCCAGCTCACCACCGCCTTCCACAGCGGCGCGAGGGTCGTGCTGCTCAACTACCTGCTGCCGCAGGACGTACTCAAGGCCGTGGTGCGCGAAAAAGTCACCGGCCTCACCGCCGTGCCGCCGCTCTACATCCAGCTTGCCCAGCTCAACTGGCCCGAAACCGTCACCGAGCACCTGCGCTATTTCGCCAATACCGGCGGACGCATGCCCCTCGAAACCCTCAAGACGCTGCGCGGCCACCTGCCGAAAACCCAGCCTTTCCTGATGTACGGCCTTACCGAAGCCTTTCGCGCCACCTACCTGCCTCCCGAACAGGCCGACATCCGCCCCGACTCCATCGGCAAGGCCATCCCCGACGCCGAAGTGCTGGTGCTGCGCGAAGACGGCACCGAATGCGGCCCCAACGAACCGGGCGAGCTCGTTCAGCGCGGCGCCCACGTCGCGATGGGCTACTGGAACGACGTGGAAAAAACCGCCGAGCGATTCAAGCCCCTGCCGGCCGGCGCCCCCGGCCGTCAGACCGGACTCGTGCTGCCCGAAATCGCGGTGTTCTCCGGCGACACCGTTCGCCGGGACGAGGAAGGCTATCTCTACTTCATCGGTCGTCGCGACGAAATGATGAAAACCTCGGGCTACCGGGTCAGCCCGACCGAAGTCGAGGAAATCCTCTACGCCACCGGCATCGTCGGGGAATGCATCGCCTTTGGCGTGCCCAACCCGACCCTGGGTCAGGCAATCTGCGTCATCGCCACCGGCAAGGACGGGCATCCCCTCGATGCCGCCGCGCTCTTGAACGAATGCCGCCAGCGCATGCCCGCCTACATGGTGCCTTCGGTCGTCGACGTGCGCGACGGCCCGCTGCCCCGCAATCCCAACGGCAAGATCGACCGCAAAACCCTCTCCACCGAATTCGAAGCCGCAAACAAAGCAAAGCCATGAGCGACCTAACCCGCGAAAAACCGGCTCACGCGCCGATGGATCAGTTCCGCGCCGAAAACGGCGAACTGCTCGTCGGCGGCATTCCCCTCCGACGCCTCGCCGCCCAGGTTGGCCAAACCCCGTTTTACGCCTACGACCGCGCCCTGCTGGATCGCCGCGTGGCCGAACTGCGTGCGGCCCTGCCCGCCGAAATCAAAATCCACTACGCGATGAAGGCCAATCCGATGCCGGCCGTCGTCGACCACATGGCAAAACTCGTCGATGGCATCGACGTCGCCTCGGCCAACGAACTCAAGGTTGCCCTCGACAGCGGCGCCAACCCGCACGACATCAGCTTCGCCGGCCCCGGCAAACGGACCGAAGAGCTACAGCGCGCGGTTGCCGCCGGCATTCTGATCAACATCGAATCCTTCCGCGAAGTTTCCGAACTGGCTGCAATCCAGCAAGCCACCGGCTGGCCGGCCCGCGTCGCGGTGCGCGTCAACCCCGACTTCGAACTCAAAAGCTCCGGCATGAAAATGAGCGGCGGCCCCAAGCAATTCGGCGTGGACGCCGAAGCGGTTCCGGCCCTTCTCGCCAAAATCGGCGAAGCCGGCCTCGCCTTCGAAGGCTTCCACCTCTTCGCTGGCTCCCAGAACCTGCGCCCCGAAGCCATCGTGGAAGCCCAGCGCAAGTGTTTCGAACTTGCGGTAAAACTGGCCGAAGCCGCACCCTCGCCGGTCAAATTTCTCAATCTCGGCGGCGGATTCGGCATCCCCTATTTTCCCGGCGAACGCCGAATCGATCTCACCCCCATTGCGGCCAATCTCGCCGACATCGTCGAAGAGGCGCGGCAGAAGTTTCCGCAAGCCGAAATCGTCATCGAACTCGGCCGCTATCTGGTCGGCGAAGCGGGTATTTATGTGTGCAAGGTCGTCGATAAGAAGGTCTCGCGCGGCCACACCTTCCTGGTCACCGACGGCGGCCTGCATCATCACCTGTCGGCCTCCGGCAACTTCGGCCAGGTCATCCGCAAGAATTATCCGGTGACGGTCGGCGACCGCGCCGACGCGCCTTCGGGCGAAGCCGTTTCCGTCGTGGGCCCGCTGTGCACCCCGCTGGACATCCTGGCCGACAAAATGGCACTTCCCGACGCCGGACCGGGCAACCTGATCGTCGTATTCCAGTCCGGCGCCTACGGAGCGACCGCAAGCCCGAGGGGATTTCTGAGCCACCCGGATCTGGTCGAAGTCCTGGTCTGAGCCCTTGACGGCGCCTTGCCCGGCGCCATCGACAGCCACCGTCGCACGACCGACGGCCGCCCGCCAGAAAAGACTGGTCGCAACGTCGCCGGCCCATTACAATTCGTGCCCCGTGCGGACGTGGCGAAATTGGTAGACGCACCAGATTTAGGTTCTGGCGCCGCAAGGTGTGGGGGTTCGAGTCCCTTCGTCCGCACCAGCAAGCAAAACAGGCACTTGGCGCTTTTTTGGCTAAGTGCCTTTTTTCGTTGACCGCCTCCGTTCCGCCGTTCAAAAGAGCGCCGAGATGCCCGGCGTGTTTCGCGTCCTCGCGACGGGAAGACACGCCGCCGCCAGGAGCGACTGGCGCTTGGCGACGGGTAGCCGGCCGCCTTGACTTGCCGCCGGATGCTGGGCTCTACTTCAAAGCTCTTGACCACCGAGGAGATCGAACATGGGCAATATGGTGAGCTTCAACCGTCCGGACGGACAACGCGTGCAGGGCTATCTGGCCGAACCCGCGCAGGCGGCCGGAGCGCCGGCCATCGTGGTGATTCAGGAATGGTGGGGTCTGAACGGCCAGATCCGGGGCGTTGCCGACCGCCTGGCCCTAGCCGGTTATGTGGCGCTCGTGCCCGATCTGTATCGCGGCAAATTGACGGTCGAGGCGGAGGAAGCGCATCACCTGATGAGCGGCCTGGACTTCGGCGACGCCGCCAGCCAGGACATCCGCGGCGCGGTGCAATATTTGAAAACCCGTTCGACCAAGGTCGGCGTAACCGGTTTTTGCATGGGTGGCGCCCTGACGCTGCTGGCGCTCTCCAATGTGCCGGAACTCGACGCCGGGGTAGTCTGGTATGGCTGCCCCCCGCTGGAATACATCGACGCCAGCAAGATCAAAGTACCGGTGCAGGGCCATTTCGGTACCCAGGACCAGTTCTTCGCAATCGCCACCATCGATGAACTGGAAACCACGCTGAAGGCCGCCGGCGTAGCCACGGATTTTCATCGTTATCTGGCGCACCACGCTTTTGCCAACGAAACGGCGGTCGGCCCGGGTCGCATTCCCGCCACCCAGTACGATCCGGTCTGGGCACAGCAGGCCTGGGACAGAGCCCTGCGCTTTTTCGGCCGAACCCTGGGTTGAAACCTGCGCCGCCCCTCTCCGAGCGGCGGACTCACGCCGCGGCCGACGGTCATCGGCGTTGGCGTGGCCGCGCCCACCGCAGTCGATCGGTCGAATCGGACCTTCGGTCGCTCGCGGCATCTCTGTGGCTGACCGCGTCGCTCCTGGTAATTGCGCCCGCCCGGGCCGGCGACGGGCCGCCCGCGGTTCCCGACGACGCGGTCCGCGTTGAGCGGGCCGGTCCGAGCTTCTCGGTCGACCTCGTAATGCATGCACCGGTTGCTCCGTCCCTCGCCTGGGCTGTGCTCACCGATTTTGCCCACATGGCCGATTTCGTTCCCAATCTGACGCGCAGCGAAATCCTTGAAAGTCGCGACAATCTGATCAAGGTCGGTCAAAAAGGCACGGCCCGCTACGGATTTTTTTCGACCGATTTCGAATCCGTCCGGGATATCCGACTCACCCCTCCGAACGAAATCCGCGCTCATGGCATCGGTGGCAACATCAAGCGCCTGGAAAGTGTGATGCAGCTTGAAGCCGAACCGGGCGGCACCCGGCTGCACTACCACGCCGAAGTCGTTCCCGGGTTCTGGTTCCCGCCCATGATCGGCCCCGCCCTCGTCAGGCACGAAACCGCCGAACAGTTTTCGGCAATCATCCGGGAAATGATGCGGCGCCAAGCCCGCAGCGCACCCTGACGCGCCCGACAGGCATCGTTACAAACCAACATGGCTTTACATCTTGTCGGACAACGCCCGGCAGCACGTCGCGTTATTTGCTGCAAGGTCGGGCAATCGTGCCAACCGATTCCGAACACCCTGTCTTCAAGGAGAACGCACATGCTGAACAAGATCATCGCCCTCGCCATTGCCGCCGGTTTCGCCTCTGCCTCCTTTGCCGAGGCTCCCGCCGCGGCCGTCCCGGCCGTCAAGCCGGCCGCCGCGCTTGAAAAGAAAGTCGAAGCGCCCAAGGCCGGCGAAGCGGTGAAAGCCGAAGCCGGCAAGCCTTCCGAGGCGGCCAAGACTGAGGCCGCGCACGTAAAGAAACACGCCGCCAAGCACACCGTCAAAGCGGAGACGAAGCACGAAGCCCGCCCCGTCGAGGAACCCGCCGGCACCAAATAAGCCGCGGCATCCGACGTGAATCGAGGCCTTCCCGACCCGTCGGCGAAGGCCTCGCCGCATTCGATCGACCGGAACGACAGCTCGCGGCAAACGAAACTCGCGCCCTGCCAGGCCGGTCAAATCGAGGTCTTCAACCCACGGAAACACGAGGAATCAAGCATGCAACAAGGCACTCGCCAGCCTGTACGCAAAATCATGGCCGTGCTGCTTGCCACCGCAATGGCCGGCCTTCCCCTCGCCAGCGAAGCCAGGCTCGGTGGCGGAAACAGTGGCCACTCGATGGCCATGACCCGATCCGCCTCCGCCCCGACGCTCGGCGGAGCATCTTCCCGCCTCGGAAGCGGCGGCAGCGCCGGCATGACCCGACCCGATGTCATGGACCGGGCGCGCAGCAATGCACCGGCCAATGCACCGGCTTATGGCAGCCCTTCCGCCGGATACTACCCAGGCGGCGCGCCGGCTCCTGCCCCGCGCAGCGGCCCCGGCTGGGGCACGGTCGCGGGCGCCGCGGCGGTGGGCGCAGCCGCCGGCTACATGCTCGGCGACCACAATTCACCGCAGGCAGGCGTTCAGCCAGGCAATCCGCAGACGGCCAGCGGGCAGCCCGTCTCCCGCGATCTCCAGGTTTCGGGGAGCGACGTCGGCGCCGCGCTGCCCCAGCCACACAACGCGGGCGGTCTGGGCACCGTGTTGGGCTTGCTGCTGCTGACGGGCGCCGGCTTCTGGGCCTTCCAGAGGTATCAGGCGGCACAGAACGGCGGCGCAGCCCAACTCGGATCGCAAGCGGCCTCGTTCAAGACGACCAATGCACCGGCTTCGGGCTCAAACCCACCGACGGGCGATGCCGACATCGAACGGATCGCGCTCAAGGCCTTCAACGAACTGCAGGACGCCAACAACCGCGGCGATTTGCCCTTCCTGAAAAGCCGCATGGACGATCTGCTCTTCCAGCAGACCGAGGCCGACATCCGCCAACGCGGCGGCCAGAGCCACACACAGATCGTCTCGATGAAGGCCGAACCCGTCGATATCACCGATCAGGGCAACCGCCGGCTGGTGTCGATCCGTTACACCGGCCTGATCGTCGAGAATCCGGACTCCGCGCCCGAACGACTCGACGAAGTCTGGCATTTCGTCGATGAAAACCGCGGCGTCTGGCGACTCGCCGGAATCGAGCAGGTGTAAGAAGACGTCCGCTGAATAAACGCTCCGAACGGAGCGTTTATTCAAGGCAGCAGGCGCAGATCGCAAGACGCTCCCGTTGCCACAAGTCCATGCATGGAGGAGCGGACGACTCCGGTCCGAAACTTCGCAAGCTTCACCCGTCGCCGGCAGCCGTCACCGAAGGACCTGACGCAGCGCCCTTGGCCTCGGCCACCAACCAGGCTCTGAAATCCTGTATCAGCGGACGCTCGGCCAGCGCCTCCGGTATCACAAGGCTATAGACGTACCGCGACGGCAGCGCCGTGGGGAAGGGCACGACCAAACGCCCCGACGCCACATCGGCTTCGACTTGCGGCCAGAGCGCCAGGGCAAGCCCCTGCCCGCCCAAAGCCGCCTCCAGCACCAAAACCGCGCTCGAGAAGCGCGGCCCGCGACTGACATCCACGTCCGGGACGCCCGCCAAGCGGAACCACTCCGCCCAACTCGGCCGCACCGACTCGTCCGGGATCGACTCGTCGTGAATCAGGGTTTGATCGCGCAGGTCGGCTGGCGTCTTCAGCGGTCCGATCCGCGTCAGCAAGTCGGGGCTGCAAACCAGCACGTACTCGGGTGCCAGCAATACATCCCGGCGAAAGCCTGGATAGTCGTTTACGCCGAAGCGCACGGCCACCGCATCGCCGGCATCGCGCAGATCGACAAACAGACTCTCCGGCCCGCGCCCCACTCCATCGATGTTGCCCACGTCGCTGGCCAGCCGCAACTTCACGTCCGGATGCAGCGCACCGAATCGCGACAAGCGCGGCACCAGCCACCGTAGCGCAAAGGACGGCGGCGCATGCACGGTCAGCAATGCATCCGGACGAACCCGCGCAAACTCCACCGCCGCCACCAGACAATCGAGCCCTTCCCGCACCTTGGGCAACATCGCCAAGCCCTGCTCGGACAGTTCCAAAGCTCGCGGCAGGCGACGAAACAACGCCACACCGAGATAAGTTTCCAGTGTCTTGATCTGCTGACTTACCGCCGCCGGCGTCACGAACAACTCCGCAGCGGCCTTCTTGAAACTTGCATGGCGTGCCACCGCCTCGAAGGCGCGCAGCGCAGATAGCGGCGGCAGACGGTAGCTCATGAAAGGCCATTCAGTTAAGTAAAACTTAATCGTAGCATCAAAAAGGGTAGCTTGTTGCAGTGCAACATAAACCCTATATTTGCATCAGGCGCAAAGCAAGGTCCGGCGCCGGGCACCCCCTCCCCTCCGCCCGTGCCGGACCGCGCCATCCCAGCAACAAGCGCAAGGAGCACAAAATGAACCTCGATCAACTCCGCAGACTCTTCACCAAGCCACTGGACAAACGCGTGGCCGCCGAACGTAAAACGCTTGCCAGCCTGAGTACCGACCCGCTGGACTGCGAGTCCTATTTCAAGGAAGTCTTCGCCGGCCAGATCCTCTGACCGCCGACCGGCAAATTGCCAAACGGAAAACCAGCCTAGGACGGCTGGTTTTCCATTGGTTGTAGCAGGAAGCGCACGAAGATGCATCCTGTTTAACAACCATGAGCAGAAACGAAAAACGCCCCGAATAGGGCAATGCCGTTCAGTTAGCCCTGAACGGCATTTTCATTTTTTCGCTAAGTTGTTGTAAACAATAAACAAGGCTCTTAACCTCGGACTCGATGCCATCAAGTCCGCTGCAAGCGCCTTCGGAAGTTCAGGCAAAGCGCGCCACAGGGTATAAGCGCATGGTAAGAATCAAAGCCACAGCCGGCGCGACGATCCAGAACTGACACTTTCGCAAGCATCTTCTCGACGTATTTCTTACCCTCATCCGTTACTACGAACTTCTTGCGCGCCTGCTTGGTTGCGCCCTCCTTGCGCTTCTGAATCATGAGAGCGGGCTTCAGAGTCTTGTGCAATTCCAGCGCTCTCGAGACATTACCTACTCCATGTCCAAAATGTTTCAGTTGGTTATTGATTTTGAGCGCTTCGAGTTCTTGCGCTCCATCCCTGAACTGGAACCAGTATCCAACTACCAGAACCTTCTCCGTATCAGTTGAAGGCGATGCCAAATCATAAAACTCCGCAAGTGAGCCAATCTCTCCGCGGCTAGCGAGCCGAACAAGACCACCGATCCCACCGCCGCACTCGTCTTGTGGGCCGGCG
>CALMXT010000167.1 GCA_937871125.1 uncultured Zoogloea sp.
ATAACCAGAGGAGGGAAAGCATGCGTCTGATTCTGTTGGGACCGCCGGGGGCCGGAAAGGGCACCCAAGCCACGTATATCAAGGAAAAATTTGGTATTCCGCAGATTTCTACCGGTGACATGCTGCGCGCGGCCGTCAAGGCGGGCACTCCGCTGGGTGTCGAGGCCAAGAAGGTGATGGATGCCGGCGGCCTCGTGTCCGACGACATCATCATCGGGCTGGTCAAGGATCGTCTGAAGGATGCAGACTGCCAGGCCGGCTATATGTTCGACGGCTTTCCGCGCACCATTCCGCAGGCCGAGGCGATGAAGGCCGCCGGTGTGCCGATCGATTTCGTGCTTGAAATCGACGTGCCGGATGAGGACATCATCGGTCGCATGTCCGGTCGTCGCGCCCATGTGGCGTCCGGCCGCACCTACCACATCAAGTTCAATCCCCCGAAGGTCGAGGGCAAGGACGACGTGACCGGCGAACCGCTGATCCAGCGTGACGACGACAAGGAAGAGACGGTCAAGAAGCGTCTCGAGGTCTATCATTCGCAGACCAAGCCGCTGGTGGCCTACTATTCGGCGTGGGCTGCAAACGGTGAGCCGAATGCGCCGCAATACCGCAAGATTGCCGGTGTCGGCAAGGTCGAGGAGATCCGCGACCGGGCATTCGACGCACTGAAATAAGCGTCGCAAGCATGGCATGGAGGGCCGGCCGTCGTGGCCGGCCTTTTTTTTGGAAGCGCCTTCGTTGGAGATGCGATGACGGCACGTCCGATGGCAGGAAACCTCCTTTACGCCCAGTCGGGCGGTGTGACGGCGGTCATCAACGCTTCGGCGGCCGGTGTGATCGCCGAGGCGCGACTGCAGCCGGAACGCATCGGTCGTGTTCTCGCCGCGCGTAACGGGATTCTCGGCGTGCTGCGCGAAACCCTGACCGATACGGCAACGCTGCCGGATGCCGACGTGGGCCGCCTGCGCGCAACACCCGCCGGCGCTTTCGGCTCCTGCCGCTTCGACCTTGACCCGGTCGACACCAACCCGGCCCAGTACGACCGCCTTTTCGCGGTACTGGCGGCTCACGAGATTCGTTTTTTTCTCTACAACGGCGGCAACGGTTCGATGGAAACCTGTCGCCAGATCCAGACCGCCGCCGACGTCCGAGGCTATCCGCTGACCGTGGTCGGGGTGCCCAAAACGGTGGACAACGACATCGTCGGTACCGACTGCTGCCCGGGATTCGGTTCGGCCGCCAAGTATCTGGCGACTTCGATCTGCGAGGTCGGGCTCGACCTTGCCGCGATGACATCCGGCGCCGGCCGGGCTTTTGTGCTCGAAGTGATGGGGCGCAACGCCGGCTGGCTGGCGGCGGCATGTGCGCTGGCCGCCGAGGATGCCGACCGCGCGCCGCATCTGATCCTGTTGCCGGAAGTGGGGTTCGACGAAGCGGCCTTCCTGGCTCGCGTAAAGGCGGTGGTGGAACGCATCGGTGCGTGTGCCGTCGTCGTGGCCGAAGGCGTCCGCGGACCGGACGGAAACGTCCTGGCGATGCAGGATCGCAATCAAAAAGGCTACATCCAGCTGGGCGGCGCCGGCGAGGTGGTGGCCGAGCGGATTCACGCCAGCCTGGGCTACAAGGTGCATTACGCGCTGGCCGATTATCTGCAGCGTTCGGCCCGTCACATTGCCTCGAAAACCGATACCGCCCAGGCCTTCGCGGTCGGCAAGGCCGCGGTGCGCCGGGCACTGGCCGGCCAGCAGGGCGTGGTCGGTATCGCGCGCATCTCCGACGCACCTTACCGCTGGCGCACCAATCTTTCGCCCTTTGAATCGGTCGCTAATCTGGAGCGTTCGCTGCCGGCGGAATTCATCGCGGCCGACGGTTTCGGCGTGACCGAGGCCTTTCGGCGTTGGTGTCGCCCGTTGATTTCCGGCGAGGATTGGCCGCCTTTCCGCGATGGCCTGCCTGATTATCTGCATCTGCGGCTTCCGCTGCTGCCGGCCCGCTTGCCGCCGTATGTGGCCTGAGCTGGTCCGGGTTTGCGGCGGGTTTGCGCTGCTGGCCGCCGGTTTTGTTCCGGCGTCGCCGGCTTGGGCCGACTGGTCGCTGCCTCCGGAGCTCGCAACGGATTACACGCCGCACCCGGTGGCGACCGGTCGGCATTCCATGGCGGTCACCGCCAATCCCCACGCCACCGAAGCGGCCCTTGCGATCCTGCGTGAAGGCGGTTCGGCGGTCGATGCGGCGATCGCCGCGCAGATGGTGCTGGGACTTGTCGAGCCCCAGTCGTCGGGCATCGGCGGTGGCGGTCTGATGCTTTATTTCGATGCCCGGCGCGGCCGAGTCCACGCCTTCGACGGCCGCGAGACGGCCCCGCAGACCGCGACCGCACGGCAGTTTCGCGATGCCGCCGGCAGAACTATGGGGTTCCGCGAGGCGGTGCGCGATCCCCGTGCGGTCGGCACTCCGGGGCTGGTGGCGATGCTCGCGCTGGCCCATCGCTCCGCAGGAAGGCTGCCTTGGGCGCGTCTCTTTACGTCGGCGATCCGCCTGGCGGAGGAGGGTTTTCCGGTGTCTCCACGCCTTCACGCGCTGCTGGCGGCGGAAGGGCGTTTCGTCGATCCCTCTGCCCAAGCCCTTTTTTTCGACGCCGACGGAGCGCCCCGGCCGGTCGGCTATCGCCTGCGCAATCCGGCCCTCGCCGACAGCCTCCGGCGGATCGCCGAGCTTGGGCCGAGGGAGTTATACCGGGGCGAACTCGCCGGCGCCATTCGGGATGCGGTGCGCGGCAGCTTGCCGGCCGATGTGGCCGATGCCCGCGGGCTGCTCGGTTATCCGGATCTCGCGGGCTACGTCGCGTTGCGCCGCGATGCCGTCTGCCGGCCTTACAAAGCCTATCGGGTTTGCGGTTTTCCGCCGCCGGGCTCGGGGGCGACGACGGTGCTGGCCACGCTGGGTATCTGGCGGCAGCTGGCCGGTGGCGAAGCGCGACCGGGAACCGAGGCGTTCGCTCATCGCTTTGCCGAGGCCGGTCGTCTGGCCTACGCGGACCGGGCCGGCTGCGTAGGCGATCCGGCGTTCGACCCGGTGCCGGTGGCCGCGATGCTCGACCAGGCCTATCTCGCCGGACGGGCCTCGACGGTGGGTGAGCGCGCCGCGCCGCGCCGCACGGGCGGGCTGGGCTGCGGCGAGGGCGGGAACGACGACGAGCGGCCGTCCACCACTCACCTCTCCATCGTCGATGCGGCCGGCAACGCGGTGGCCCTGACATCGTCGGTCGAGGACGCTTTCGGCAATCGGCGCATGGCGGGCGGTTTCATGCTGAACAATCAGCTCACGGATTTTTCGACTGAAAGTGCCAACCGCATCGAGCCCGGCAAACGCCCGCGCAGCTCGATGGCACCGACCCTGGTGTTCGACCGGCGGGGGCTATACGCGGTGCTGGGCTCGCCGGGCGGAAGCCAGATTCCCAATTTCGTCTCGCAGGCCTTGATTGGGTTGCTCGACTGGCGCATGGCGCCGGCCGAGATCGTTGCTCAGCCCCGTCTCGGCAATCGCAACGGGCCGACCGAAGTCGAGCGGGGTCGCGTGGATGCGGCGCTCGTCGACGGCCTGCGCGCACGTGGGCATGAGGTTCGGGAGGTGGATATGACGAGCGGGCTGGCGCTGGTCGTCCGCAACGGACGCGGTTGGACGGGGGCGGCGGACCCCCGGCGGGAAGGCCGCGCCGGCGGAGACTGATCCGGCCGGGCGGCGGACGGCGTCAGTGTGCGCCGCTGCGGCGGAAGTCGGTGATCCGGAAGCCCAGCGCGAAGAGCGTCGCGAAATATACCGCGATGCCGCCGAAGAACAGCAGGCTCAGGCGGATCACCCGCTCGGCGCTGCCGGCGTGCAGCCATAGGGCATCCGCGCCCGCGGTGAATCCGACACAGACGCCGAGCACCGCCATCGCGACGAGCAGCTTGCCGATGAAAATCGCCCAACCCGGCTGGGGCCGATACACGCCGCGCTGACGCAAACCGCGGTAGAGCATGGCGGCGTTGAAGCAGGAAGCGAGGCCGATGGACAAGGCCAAGCCGGCATGCTGCAACGGGCCGATGAAGGCGAGGTTCATCAACTGGGTGACGCCCAGGGTGATCAGGCCGAACTTGACCGGCGTGCGGATGTCCTGGCGGGCGTAGAAGGCGGGAGCCAGAATCTTGACGAGGATCAGTCCGGCGAGGCCGATGCTGTAGGCGATCAGCGCGGTGCGCGTCTGGTAGACGTCGGCAATGCCGAAGGCGCCGTGGTGAAAGAGGGTGGTGATCAGTGGCACCGCAAGCAGAGCCAGTCCGAGGGCTGCCGGCAGGGTCAGCATCAGCGTCAGGCGCAGCCCCCAGTCGAGCAGCGCGGAGAACTCGACGGGGTTCTTGTCGGCGTGCATCTTGGACAGGCTGGGCAGCAGGATCGTGCCGAGCGCTACGCCCAGCATGCCGGCCGGAAACTCCATCAGGCGGTCGGCGTAGTAGAGCCACGACACGCTGCCGCTCGGCAGGAAGGACGCGAAAACGGTGTTGATCAACAGCGAAATCTGGCTGATCGAGACGCCGAGGATCGCCGGCGCCATGAGTTTGAGGATGCGCCGCACGCCGGGGTCGGAAAAGTCCAGCGAGAAGCGCGGCAGCATGCCGATTTTTGCCAGCGGGCGCAGTTGCAGCGCGAGTTGCGCCAGCCCGCCGATGAACACCGCCCAGCCCAGAGCCAGCACCGGCGGATCGAAATACGGCGCGGCCACCAGGGCCATGGCGATGAAGGAGAGGTTCAGCAGCACCGGCGTGAAGGCCGGGATCGCGAAGCGGCTCCAGGTGTTGAGCACGCCGCCGGCCAGCGCGACCAGCGACATGAAGAAAATGTAGGGGAAGGTGATGCGGGTGAGCTGAACGGTCAGCTCGAACTTGCTTGCGTCGGCGGAGAAGCCGGGAGCCGTGGCATAGATGATGAGTGGCGAGGCGATGGCGCCGAGGATGGAGACGAGCAGCACGGCGAGGCCGAGGGCGCTGGCGACGTGATTGACCAGCCGGTGGGTTTCGGCTTCGCCGCGTTTGTTCTTGTATTCGGCAAGAATGGGCACGAACGCCTGAGAAAATGCGCCTTCGGCGAACATTCTGCGCAGCAGGTTGGGCAGGCGGAAGGCCACGAAGAAGGCGTCGGTCGCCATGCCGGCACCGAACGCGCGGGCAACCACGAAATCGCGAACGAAGCCGAGTATCCGTGACATGAGGGTCATGCCGCTGACCGTGGCAAGGGCACGCAGGAGATTCATGGAGGCCATAGGGATATTGGAAAAAGAGTGCGCTGGGCGCAAAGACCGTGCACTTTAGCGGCTTGTTGCGCGACGCAGCAATTCGATTTGCCTGCAGGATGTGCGGCTTGCCCTGTCCGATGGGCGTCCTGCGGGGCGATGGGGTAAAATGCGGAAAATTTTTTGAGCCTGGACCCAATGAAAACGACGTTCCTGGATTTTGAGCAGCCCATCGCGGAGCTCGAGGCA
>CALMXT010000168.1 GCA_937871125.1 uncultured Zoogloea sp.
TGCCGACCCTCGCCGGCATGGCCGCCGAAGGCCTGCCCTACACCGGCTTCCTGTATGCCGGGCTGATGATCGATGCCAAGGGTGCGCCCCGCGTCGTCGAGTTCAACTGCCGCATGGGCGATCCGGAAACCCAGCCGATCATGATGCGGCTCAAGACCGATCTGGTCGATCTCGTCGAAGCCGCCATCGCCGGCAAGCTCGACAAGATCGAAGCCGAATGGGACCGCCGCTTCGCCCTCGGCGTGGTGATGGCTGCCGCCGGCTACCCGGACAGCCCCCGCAAGGGCGACGCCATCCACGGCCTGCCCAGCGCCTCGTCCGACGACACCCACGTCTTCCACGCCGGCACCACCGAAGCCAACGGCCAGATCGTCACCAGCGGCGGTCGCGTGCTATGTGTCACCGCCCTTGGCGACAACGTCAGAAGCGCCCAGAAGCGCGCCTACGAAGTGGTCGACCAGATCCACTTCGACGGCATGCAGTGCCGCCGCGACATCGGCTATCGCGCCGTCGCCCGCAAAGGCTAGGGCCATGCCGCATCTGCGCATCGAATACAGCACCAACCTGGCCGGACGCTTCGATCCGGCCGCGGTGCTGGCAGCCGCCACCCGGGCACTCGTCGACAGCGGGGTTTTCGATCCGCCCGACGCCATCAAGGCCCGCCTGATGCCCGTCGAACATTTCATGGTCGGCAGCGGCGCCGAGCATGGCTTCATCCACGCCGGACTCGCGCTGCTGTCCGGTCGCGACAGCGCCACCAAGCAGCGCCTGACCAACGCCCTGGTGGCTGCCATCGCCCCCCTTGTCGCGCCCGGCCCGCAGGTGGTGCAGATCACCTCCGAGGCCCGCGACATGGATCGCGACACCTACTCGAAGCGCCTGATTCCCGGCGCCTGAATCCTCCGCCGGCCGCAGGCCGGTTTTTTCCATCCCCGGAGCCCCCCATGCCTGACCGCGCCGCCGTCAAAGCCTATCTCCTCGACCTCCAGAGCCGCATCGTCGCCGCCCTGGAAGCCTTCGACGGCAAACCCTTCCAGACCGACAGCTGGACCCGCCCGGCCGGCGGCGGCGGCCTCACCCGCCTGATCGAAGACGGCAACTTCTTCGAGCGCGGCGGCTGCAACTTTTCCCATGTGATGGGCGCAGGCCTGCCGCCCTCCGCCACCGCGGCCCGCCCCGAACTCGCTGGCCGCAGCTACGAAGCGATGGGCGTCTCGCTGGTGCTGCACCCCCGCAACCCGTACTGCCCCACCGTGCACATGAACGTGCGCTTCTTCATTGCCAGCAGCGAGGGCAAGGACGACGTATGGTGGTTCGGTGGCGGCATGGACCTCACCCCTTACTACCCCATCGAAGAAGACGTCCGCCACTTCCACGCCACCTGCAAGGCCGCCGTGCTGCCCTGGGGCGAAGCTGAATACCGGCGCCTCAAGGATTGGTGCGACCGCTACTTCTTCCTCAAGCACCGCAACGAGCCCCGCGGCGTGGGCGGCCTGTTCTTCGACGACCACGGCGCCGACGGCAAGGTGGATTTCGAGGCCGCCTTCGCGATGACGCGCAGCGTCGGCGACGCCTTTCTGCCGGCTTACCTGCCCATCGTCGAACGCCGCCGCGATACGCCCTACGGCGAACGCGAACGTGACTTCCAAGCCTATCGCCGGGGCCGTTACGTGGAATTCAACCTGGTCTTCGACCGGGGCACCCTGTTCGGGCTGCAATCCGGCGGCCGTACCGAATCCATCCTGATGTCCATGCCGCCCATCGTGAAGTGGCGTTACGACTGGCACCCGGAGGCCGGCAGTCCCGAGGCGCGGCTGTATTCCGACTTCCTCGTGCCCCGCGACTGGGTCTGATCCTCAAGCCAAACATACTCGACGCAGCCCGCCAAAAGCGCAGGGCAGCGCGGATGAAGGCGGGTTTACGGGAAAAATCGCAGCGGGAACCGGCCCGGCGCTTTATCCACGAGCCGGCCGCGACCTCAGTCAGCGGGGCCGAACGGTCAGCCCGCCGGGCGGATAGCTGCGCAGATAGCCCAGCAGCGCTTCGACCCGGCCGCGGAGCAGCGACGAACGATAAGCCGCCCGTGCGCTCGCCGACGACGAACCGAAATCCTGCGGCGTCCAGTTGTTGGCGATGAAGCGCAGCTCCGCATCGCGGAAAACCAACCAGCTTTTCTGGCTGCGCACCAGATCCTGGCGGCGGCTGTCGCGGCCTTCGCGCAACAGCGTACCGTAGGCGAGATTGAGCTCCCGGTCGAGAAACCGCTCGTACAGGGCATAGACCGCCAGCGCATCCCGCTCAGTCCCGGCCTCGGCGATGCGGGTTTCAAAGTCGCGGGCACGGGATGCGAACTCCATCACTGGATCGGGCCGGTCCGGATTGTCGATGGCCAGCGCCGCACCGGCCGACAGGCTCAGCGCAGCAAGCAGCGCCCACCCGGCCAGCCGGGCAGAAAAGAAATCACCAGTTTTTCTCATATTTTCCAAGGGAATAGACGTTCCACTCGCACTGCCGGCGCCGCTCAAGCCCCAGCATCACCTTGCCCTGGGACTTGTTCCAGGATTTCCAGGCGGCTTCCAGGTTCTTGTACATGGTCTTGGCGGTCGGATCGTTCACCATCTTCGCCACCGACGAGCGGGCCAGATTGGCCGCGCCAATGTTGAAGGTTAGGATGACCAGCGCATCGAACTGGTTCTGACCGAGCCTGGCGGTGATCGTCGAATTCACCGCCGCCTCGAAGGGCTGCAGATCCTTGTCGAGCAGTGCGTTGGCGCCCGCTTCGGTGATGCCACCCTTGTACAGGTCCCATTCCGCCTTGGCGATCAGGTGGCCATAACCGATCGTCGCGCCCTTCACCCACACCTGGGTTGCCTCGCCGGTCTGGTCGTCGTAGGTGAACAGGAACAGATTCTCGAGCTTGCGCAGCAGCGCCCGCGCCGCGGCGCTTATGCGCATCGCCCCCGTCGGCTGGGCGGCGGGCGGCGGGGTCGTCGGTGGCGTCGGCGTGGTGACCACCGCGGGCGGTTGGTTGAGCGCCTGCCAGGTCTTGCCGTCCGGGTCCACCCGGCCGTCGGGCGTCTTCAGCTTCATCACCCGGCGCTGGAACTCTTCGATCGCGGTGTAGGTTTCATCTCCCTGCCCACCGTCCTCGGCAATCCGCGGCAAGGACGCAGGACGATGGCGGTTCAGCAGCTGCTGGACGAGCAGGACTTCGCGTTTGAGCGGCTTTTCGGCACCGCGTCCGACCGCACGTGTGAGACTGGCCATGAAGCTCTCCCTCCGCAGGCTTGGATAAGCCATCTCACTATAGTCAGCCGGGCGAAGCCATCCAAAGCACAGAATGCAAAAAGCCTTCCGGGCCGAAAACCCGGAAGGCTTTTGATGGAAGCCGGGCGTGCCCGGCCGCACCGATCAGTTGCGGATCAGGTGATCGAAGGCCGAGAGCGACGCCTTGGCGCCCTCACCCATCGCAATGATGATCTGCTTGTAGGGCACCGTGGTCACATCGCCGGCGGCAAACACGCCCGGCACCGAAGTACGGCCATGGTCGTCGACGATGATCTCGCCGCGCGGCGACAGCTCGACCGTGCCCTTCAGCCATTGGGTGTTGGGCAGCAGGCCGATCTGCACGAAGATCCCGGCAAGCGCCACCTGATGCATTTCGCCGGAAACGCGATCCTTGTAGGTCAGGCCGGTCACCTTCTGGCCGTCGCCGTTCACTTCGGTGGTCTGGGCGCTGACGATGATCTTCACATTGGGCAGGCTTTCGAGCTTCTTCACCAGCACCGCGTCGGCGCGCAACTTGCTGTCGAATTCGAGCAGGGTTACATGGGAGACCACGCCAGCCAGATCGATCGCCGCCTCGACGCCGGAGTTGCCGCCGCCGATCACCGCCACCGCCTTCCCCTTGAACAGCGGACCGTCGCAGTGCGGGCAGTAGGTCACGCCCTTGGTGCGGTACTCGGTCTCACCGGGGACGTTCATGTCGCGCCAACGGGCGCCGGTGGAGAGGATCACCGTCTTCGACTTCAGGCTGGCACCGCTGGCGAGCTTGATTTCGATGAGATCGCCCGGCACCAGCGCCTCCGCGCGCTGCAGGTTGATGATGTCCACGTCGTACTGCTTGACGTGCTCTTCCAGCGCGGCAGCGAGTCGCGGGCCTTCGGTTTCCTTCACCGAAATGAAGTTCTCGATCGCCAGCGTATCGAGCACCTGACCGCCGAAGCGCTCGGTGACCACACCGGTACGGATGCCCTTGCGCGCGGCATAGACGGCCGCAGCGGCGCCGGCCGGTCCTCCGCCGACGACCAGCACGTCGAACGCCTCCTTGGCGGCGATCTTCGCCGCAGCGCGGCTCTCGGCGCCGACATCGACCTTGGCAAGAATCTGCTCCAGCTCCATGCGACCCTGCCCGAACTCCTGGCCGTTGAGCATCACCGTCGGCACCGCCATGATCTGCAGGCGGGTCACTTCGTCCTGGAAGAGGCTGCCGTCCACCGTTTCGTGGCGGATCTTCGGGTTGATCAGCGCCATCAGGTTGAGCGACTGCACGACCTCCGGGCAGTTCTGGCAGGACAATGAAATATAGGTGACGAAGTTGAAGTCGCCCTCGAGCTTGCGGATCTGCTCCAGCACCTCGTCGCTGACCTTGGGCGGATGGCCGCCGACCTGCAGCAGCGCGAGGACGAGGGACGTGAATTCGTGGCCGAGCGGGATTGCGGCGAAGCGGATGCCGATGTTCTCGCCCGGACGGGTGATCCGGAAGGACGGCTTGCGCTCGGCGCCGTCGTCGCGCTCGACGAGGGTGACCTGCGCCGAAAGGGAGGCGATCTCCTGCAACAATTCGCGCATCTGGCGGGAGTTTTCGCCGTCATCGAGGGACGCGACAATCTCCACCGGGCGGGTCACCTTGGTCAGATAGGCTTGCAACTGGGTTTTGAGGGTGGCATCCAGCATGACGATTTCCTTCTTTCTACGATTTTTGGATGTAAAAACGCCCGAGCGCCAGCTGACGCCCGGGCGTTTTGATGTGCTACCGGAACAGTCTGGTCAGGCTTAGATCTTGCCGACCAGGTCCAGCGACGGCGTCAGGGTGGCGGCGCCTTCGGTCCACTTGGCGGGGCACACTTCGCCCGGGTGCGAGGCCACGTACTGGGCAGCCTTGACCTTGCGCAGCAGCTCGGAAGCATCGCGGCCGATGCCCAGATCGTGGATCTCGGCAACCTTGATGACGCCTTCCGGGTTCACCACGAAGGTGCCACGCAGAGCCAGACCGGCTTCTTCGATCATCACGTCGAAGTTGCGGGTGACGGTACCGGTGGGATCGCCGATCATCGGGTACTTGATCTTCTTGATCGTTTCGGACGCGTCGGCCCAGGCCTTGTGCACGAAGTGGGTGTCGGTGGACACGGAATAGACTTCGACACCCAGCTTCTGGAATTCGGGGTACACATCGGCCATGTCGCCCAGTTCGGTCGGGCAGACGAAGGTGAAGTCGGCCGGATAGAAGAAGAACACGGCCCACTTGCCCTTGACGTCGGCTTCGGTCAGGTCGACGAACTTGCCATTGTGGAAAGCGCTGGCTTTGAACGGCTTGATTTCGGTATTGATCAGGGACATTGATGTTTCCTTCACGGGTTGGGAGGTAGAGATCAAATGATAGGCCGGACCATCGTATCGTTCAAATTGATTGATGAAATGATCCGGATTGTTTAAAGCTATCGGACTCTGCCCGGCCCCACGACGGGAGCCGGGCAGGCGGATGTCAATGTTATTCCGCTATTTCGCCACCGGGAAGACCGGCGAACGGTCGGTTTGCAAGGGATCGGATCAGCGCCGGGAAAGCTCGGCGGCGGCGCGGTAATGCACGTTGGCATCGTCGGTGCGGCCGATCCGCTCGGCCAGATGGGCAAGTTCGACGTGGGCCTCCCAGCCCGGCGCAATCGCCAGGGACGCATCGAGATAGCTCTCGGCCTTGCCCCACAGTTGGGACTGCACGCACAGCCGGCCGAGGGTTAAGAGCAGCAGCGGATCGCGGGGCTCGCGTTTGAGCCACTCCTCGGCCTTGGCCAGACGACCGCGCACGTCGCCGCCTTCGCAACGACCGTAGATGTCCGCCAGCGCCGAATCCCAGCCGAGGGCAAGTTGGCTTTCGATGGCTTTCTGGGCGGCGGCACTGTCTCCAGCCGCAATCAGCGCACGGGCCAATTCGCCGACCAGCCGCGCGTCGCGCTGTTCGTCGCGGGGCACTTCGTTCCAGTAGGCCATGAGGGCCAGGGAATCGCCGGCACGCTGGCGCAGACCTTCCTGGTGGGCACGGCGCTTGACCGGATCGGCTTGGGCGGCGGTGAGCGCCTTGACCTTGACCAACTGACGCACAACGCGCACGGCCTCCGACCAGTTACCTTTGGCCTGCGCGGTGCGCAGCGCCAGACGCAGCGCCGCAATGTGGCGCTGACCGCCGGCCTGCAGGTCGGCGATACGCTCGGCCGCTTCATCGAAGCGACGCTCCTCGACGGCCAGCTTGGCCTCGGTCATGAGGCGGGCAAGACGCATCTCGCCGTCGTGCTCGGCGGCCTTGCCGAGCCAGAAACGATAGCGCGTCTCGTCGCGCAGCGAGTGGGCGGCGCGGGCGGCTAGCAACGCCGCCAGCCCCGGCGATTCGCCCGCTTCGTAGGCTGCAGTGGCCTGCTTGAGGGCTTGACCGAAACGTCCTTCGATGCGCAGGCGAACCGTGTCGTAAATGGCCTGCGAGGCCCGCTCGCGGCTCTTGCGCTCGCGGTAGCGCTGAACTGCGCGGGGCAAGGCCATGGTCCGCGCGACCACCCGCGACAGGGTATAGAGCGCAACAAAGCCGCCGACCAACAGCAGGATGAGCAGGTTGAGCGAAATCTGGAGACGGTAAGGCGGCCACACCAGCAGCGCATAGCCTTCGTTGTAACGACCGGCCACCGCCAAGGCGGCAGCCAGGGCGAAGAGACCGAGCAACCACAGCAATCCACGCATGGCCGGCCTCAGTTCTTCGTCGCCGGAGCGGCATGCCGGACAGCCGCCGGAGCCGGAGCGGTCGGCGCGCCGGAGGCGGGCGCAACGGCACCATCGGCCCGCCGCGAAGGCAAGGCCTGCAGGCTGCGCAGCGCGGTCTGGGTGGCTTGCAGATTGGGCAGATCGATCCCCACCGGAGTCTTCTGGATTTCGACCAGATCGGCCAGCGCTGCGGCAACGGCCGCATTGTGCACGTCGAAATAACGCTCCAGCCAGTCGGCGCAGATGCGCACGTCCTCGCGGAAGGTATTGCCGTCCCGCGAGAGCAGCGCCAGGCGCGCATTCATGATGCGCAGCTTGAGGTTTTCGCGCAGAAAGACGGCATTGCTCGGCGCCAGCAGGGCCGGGTCGGGGCGATCCATGCGCTCGACACGGACGAGCTGGCTGAACTCGTTCCAGAACTCCAGCAGCAGACGCTTGGCCCACGAGGGTTCGGCCTGCTCGGCGGCGTGCGCGGCCGCGCGGGGCTTGGCTTCGAAGGCCAGCGGCAGGCTGTCGAGCCGGCCGATGAGGGTTTCGAGCTTGAGCGCGATGCCGGCGGAGTCGACCTGCGGCAAGGCTTTAAGGGTGTCGAGATCGCCGGCGATGGCCTTGCGCAGCGGCAGCCATTGCGGCCGCTCGACGCTGCCGAGACGGGCGTCGGCGGTTTGCAGCGCGAACAGCGCAGCCTGCACGTTGCCGGCGAGCTGGAGCTGCTGAACGGCGATCACCACCGCCTGTTCGACTTCGGCCAGCACCCGGTCGTCCCGGCTGCGGGAGAATTCCTGGTACATCGCTTCGAGCGCCACCTGCTGGCCCTGGGACTCGGCGAGGCGGGCCTCGAGGGCACCGACCTTGCCTTGCAGGTCCTGGAGGCTCTCCTGAGCCTGCTTGGCGAGGGTGCGGCTTTCCTTGGCAACCGAGTCGCCATCGGAGAGGCGACGGGCCAGTTCTTCCTGGAGATCGGCGAGGCGGCTGCGGGTTTCGACCCACTGCCAGCCAAGAAGCGCCAGCGCAAGGGCGGCGATGATGGCCGAAGGGCGGCGCCAGGAAGGCGGAGACACGGAGGCCGGACGCAGGGTTTCGATGGGCGGGAGATTGGGGATGTCGCTGCTCATGGGTGCGAGTTTAACCCGGATAAGTGTTGTGGTTGCGGACGGCGAAGTGGGCGACGAGGCCATCGACGAGGCCTCGATCGCCCGGCCCGGTCGCGATCACGCGGGCGAACCCGCCGTCGGTCGCGGCGCCGGCGATGCGCGGATGCGGCACGAAAACCGGGATTCCGGTCAGCGCCGTCACGCCCGGCAAGGCCAGCAGATGGGCAACGCCTTCGCTGCTGGTGAGGGTCAGGGCGTCGAGGCGACCGGCGCGGGCGCGCTCGACGAGCGGCGCCGGATCGCCGGAAGGACCGCTGCGGCGGTAACAGGTCAGGTATTCGACGCGGGCGCCGCGGGCGGTCAGGGTGTCGCCGAGCAGATCGCGCCCACCGTCGCCGCGCAGGATCAGCACCCGCCGGCCGGCCACGGCCTCGGGCTGAAAAGCCGGCAAAGCGAGCACGGATTCGCTGTCGAAACCGCTCTGCGGTGCGATCACGCCATCGAAACCCCGCGCGGCCAGCGCCGCTTCGCTCCCCTTACCGACCGTCGCGACGCGCACGCCGGCCGGCCACGGGGCAACCGGCAGCATCGCATCGAGGGCGAAATTGACGGCGTTGGGGCTGACGAAGAAGACCAGCGAAAAATCGGCGAGACGCCGGGCGACAGCCGCGAGCGGTGCCGGATCGGCCACCGGCGAGATCGTCAGCAAGGGAAAACGCAGCACTTCGGCGCCGAGCCCGGCGAGCGCTGCGCACAGGCTGTCGGCCTGCCCGGTCGGGCGGGTGACGACGATGGAGCGCCCGGCGAGGGGCTTGTCGCCCATGACGGCTGCCGACTACAGGTTGGCGAGAATGTCGTCGGCGCCGTCGGCGCGCAGGTCGTCGGCCAAAGCAAGGCCGAGGGCTTCCGGTGCGTCGATGGGGCCGCGGCGTTCGGCGCGGGCGATGCGCGAACCGTCCGGCAGGGCGACGAAGCCGCGCAGCCAGAGCTGGCCATCCTGCACCTCGGCGTAAGCGCCCAGCGGCACCTCGCAACTGCCGGCCAACGCGCGGGAAGTGGCCCGTTCGGCGCGCACGCAGGCGGCCGAGTTGGCGTCGGCCAGCGGCGCGATCCAGGCGGCCACTTCGGGGCGGTCGGACAGCGCCTCGATGCCCAGCGCCCCCTGGCCGGCGGCCGGCAGGGAGACATCCGACGGCAGCGTGCTGCGGATGCGGCTGGCGAGGCCCAGACGGGTCAGGCCGGCGGCGGCGAGGATGATTGCGTCGTACTGGCCTTCGTCGAGCTTGCGCAGCCGGGTGTCGAGGTTGCCGCGCAGGCTGGTGACGGCCAGCATCGGATACTGCGCATGGATCTGGGATTCGCGGCGCAGACTGGAAGTGCCGACCACGGCGCCCGGCGGCATGTCGTCGAGGCTTTCATATTTGTTGGACACGAAGGCATCCAGCGGCACTTCGCGCTCGGCGATGGCCACCAGCGCGAATTCGGGCGCGAGGGTCATCGGCACGTCCTTCATGGAATGCACGGCGATGTCGGCGGCGCGGTCGAGGAGCGCGGTTTCCAGTTCTTTGACGAACAAACCCTTGCCGCCAACCTTGGACAGCGGCCGGTCGAGGATCTGGTCGCCGCGGGTGGTCATGCCCAGCAGTTCGACCTTGCAGGACGGATAGAGGGCCTCGAGGCGGGCCTTGACGTGCTCGGCCTGCCACAAGGCGAGGCGGCTTTCACGGGTGGCGATGACGATGCGGTCGGGCGTAAGGGCGCTCACGGTATTCGGGCTCGGCTGGCGAAAAAGGAGGATCGGGGGGATGGACCGGCGTGGCACGCCCAGGCAGTCTGCAGCTTGCGCGGCGCAGCATAAGGGTAGGCACCTATGGCGACCATCCGGGTCCGGATTCTAGCATGGGGTCTTGATGCGCTTCCCCCGCGCCAACCTCAACCGACAGGACAGGATCCACCGATGAGCGAACAGAAGACGAGCGACGACAAAGATCTCCCCCTCCGCGACGATATCCGCCTGCTCGGCCGCCTCCTGGGCGACACCGTGCGCGCCCAGGAAGGCGAGGCGGTCTTCGATCTGGTGGAAACCATCCGCCAGAGTTCGATCCGCTTTCGCCGCCACGAAGATCACGCCGCCCGCCGCGAGCTGGAAGCCACGCTGGATTCCCTGTCCCGCGACCAGACCATCGACGTGGTGCGGGCCTTCAGCTATTTCTCGCACCTCTCGAACATCGCCGAAGACCAGCATCACATCCGCCGCTCCCGCGCCCACCAGATCGCCGGCTCGGCGCCGAAGGAAGGCAGCCTCGCCCACGCACTCGACCGGGCCTTCGACTCCGGCATGGGCAGTCCCGAGCTGGCGGCCTTCTTCGACACGGCACAGATCGTCCCGGTGCTCACCGCCCACCCCACCGAAGTCCAGCGCAAAAGCATCCTCAACTGTCAGATGGTCATCGCCCGCCTGCTCGACGAGCGCGACCGCATGCAACTGACGCCGGAAGAGCAGGACAACAACGACGAAGCCTTGCGCCGCGCGGTGCTCACCCTGTGGCAGACGCGCATGCTGCGCACCGAAAAGCTGTCGGTGATGGACGAAGTCAGCAACGGCCTGTCCTATTTCGACTACACCTTCCTGCGCGAGCTGCCGCGGCTTTACGCCAACGTCGAAGACCGCCTCGCCACCCGCGACCGCAGCTGGGGCGCCCTGGAACTGCCCAACTTCTTGAAAGTCGGCAGCTGGATCGGCGGCGACCGGGACGGCAACCCCTTCGTTACCGCCGAAATCCTCGAAAAAACCCTCGCCACCCAAGCCGAAAAGGCCCTCACTTATTATCTTGACGAGGTGCACACCCTCGGCTCCCAGCTATCTGTCGCCCAAGGCCTGGTCAGCGCCTCCGACGCGCTGCTGCGCCTCGCCGACGCCTCGCCGGACGGCTCGCCGCACCGCAGCGACGAACCCTATCGCCGCGCCCTGACCGGCGTGTATGCGCGCCTTGCCGCCACCTACGCCGCCCTCCTCGGCCATCAGCCGCCGCGCCATGCGGTGGCGCCGGCGGCGCCCTACGCCAGCCCCGACGCGCTCGCCGACGAACTGGAAATCGTCCACCGCTCCCTCACTGCCAACGGCCTCGGCGCCCTGGCCCGCGGTCGCCTGCGCCACCTGCGCCGCGCCGTGGCGGTGTTCGGCTTCCACCTCGCCCCCGTCGACCTGCGCCAGAACTCCGACGTGCACGAGCGCGTCGTCGCCGAACTCATCCGGTCCGTCGACCCGACCCGCGACTACCTGGCGCAGAACGAGAGCGGGCGCATCGAGATGCTCCTCGAAGAGCTCGCCACCGCCCGCCCGCTGGCCTCGCCGTGGATCGACTATTCCGAGGAAACCCGCGGCGAACTGGCCATCTTCCGCGCCGCCCGCGCCGCCCACCTGCGCTACGGCAAGGCCGCGGTGCCCAACTGCATCATCTCCAAGACCGACGACGTCTCCGACATCCTCGAAGTCGCCGTGATCGCCAAGGAAACCGGCCTGCTGCGCCCCCTCGAAGGTGCGCTGGACGTCAACATCATTCCGCTCTTCGAAACCATCGGCGACCTGCAGAACGCCGCCGGCGTGATGGACCGCCTGTTCGCCCTGCCCGCCTACATGGCCCTGCTGGAATCCCGCCGCAAGGAGCAGGAAGTCATGCTCGGCTATTCCGACAGCAACAAGGACGGGGGCTTTCTCACCTCCGGCTGGGAGCTCTACAAGGCCGAGATCGGCATCGTCGACACCTTCGCCCGCCACGGCGTGCGGCTGCGCCTCTTCCACGGCCGGGGCGGCTCGGTCGGGCGCGGCGGCGGCCCCAGCTACCAGGCGATCCTGGCCCAGCCGGGCGGGGCGGTGCAGGGGCAGATCCGCCTCACCGAACAGGGCGAAGTGATCGCCTCCAAATACGCCAACCCCGAAGTCGGCCGGCGCAATCTCGAAGTGCTCGCCGCCGCGACCATGGAAGCGACCCTCTTCGCCCCCCGCGACCCGGCCCCGCGGCCCGAATACCTGGAAGCGATGGACGAACTCTCGGACGCCGCCTTCAAGGCCTACCGCAAGCTCGTCTATGAAACCGACGGCTTCGAACAGTATTTCTGGGAATCCACCGTGATCGCCGAAATCGCCGCGCTCAACATCGGCAGCCGCCCGGCGTCGCGCAAGAAATCGACGGCCATCGAAGACCTCCGCGCCATTCCGTGGGTCTTCAGCTGGGCCCAGTGCCGCATCATGCTGCCCGGCTGGTACGGCTTCGGCTCGGCAGTGCAGACCTATCTGGCCAGGCACGGGGAGGCCGGCATGGCACGGCTCCAGGCCATGCACAAGGAGTGGTCCTTCTTTGCCACGCTGATGTCCAACATGGACATGGTGCTCTCCAAGAGCGACATCGCCATCGCCAGCCGCTACGCCGAACTGGTCAAGGATGCGGCCCTGCGCGAGGCGATCTTCCCGCGCATCGCGAAGGAACACAGCGACACGGTCGCAATGCTTCTCGCCATCACCGGCCAAACCGAGCTGCTCGACGCCAACCCGCTGCTCAAGCGCTCGATCCACAACCGCTTCCCCTACCTCGACCCGCTCAACCACGTGCAGGTCGAACTCCTTCACCGCTATCGCGACGGCCACCAGGACGAACGCGTCCGGCGCGGCATCCTGCTGTCGATCAACGGCATCGCGGCCGGCCTGCGCAACAGCGGCTGACCGGCGCCGGGGCAACCCAAAACGGCCAAGCTCGCGGTTGGCCGTTTTGGTTTTTGGGCAGACGCCGGATTACACCCCGAGCATGTTCCTGACGTCGCGGATGAAGGGCTTGATGTCCTTCAGACTCCACACGTAATAGCGCACCGACGGACGCAGAAAATCCCCGACGAAGCGCAGCACCTCGCGCAGCGGGCGCACCTGGAAGGTCCGGTCGCGGATCTGGCCGGGCTCGAGGAGGATGCGTTTGAGACGCTTCACCTCGGTAACCACCATCCGGCAACGCAGGTTTTCGCGCAGCGGCGGCAGATCGGGCATGCGATCCCGGCCCTGCAAGCCATAGGCGAGCAGACCGAAGCCGGCACCGCAATACATCGCCAGCGGAAAGCTCCCCCAGAAACGCCCATTCACTTCCATCAACACCGCACGGCCGCTGGCCGGATCGTAGCGATATTCGACCATCGCCACGCCGTCCCAGCCGATGTGCTGGAGCAGGCGGATGGATTTTTCCTGCAGTTCGACAAACCGATCCAGCGGCACCGCGTCGCAGACGCTGGAAAAGCCGCCCTCCGGCGGCCACTCGGCTACGCGCAGATGCTGGAAGCGCCGCACCGCTTTGCCGCGATGCATGAAAAAGAATTGCCCGAGCCCGACACCGCTGCAGTACTCCTGCACCAGAGGCCACTCACCGACCGGCCGGTAGCGCTCGGCCACGCGCAGGAACTCGTCGGCGGTATAAACGTACTCGGCCTTCACCAGCTCGATGCCCTTGGCCTGCAGCGCCGGCGCGACCGCATTGGGGTCGGACCACTTGAGCACCGCGGGAAACCGAAAGCGCCGGGCAGTCTGCTCGACCTCTTCCCAGTTCGCCGGGCTGGCGCTCGCCGGCACGTCGATGCCAACCTCCTGAGCGGCCGCGAGGGTCTGCGCCTTGTCGAGGACGACCGCAAAGGCCGCTTTCGACGGCAGCAGCGGAGTGATCGCCCCCAGGCGGTCACGGTTGTCGATCAGCCACGCCGTGTTGGCCTCGGACACCGTCAGGAGATAGCCCGGACCGTAGCGCTCGCCGAAGGCGCGCAGTTCGGCGAGACCTTCGTCCGTGCGCGGATGCCTCAGGATGTCACCGTGGGCGAGATATCGGGATTGCAGGCCGATGGCGTTCGCGTCGGTCGCGACGCCGATCACCGGAATGCCCGCCTCGCCCAGCTCGCGGACCAGACTCAGCCCGATCTGCGTCTCGATACCCAGCACATAACAGGGCGGAAGGGACTGCGGATCGCTCATCACACCCCGCCAGCACGAACGCGACGCTTGGCGGCAAGGGCCAAGCAGCCCCACAGCACCAGCGAAATGATGGAAACCCAGCGCGCCACGGCGAACATCGGCGTATCGACCCACTCGAGGCGGACCTCATGCGTGCCCGTGCCCAAGCGAACCAAGATCAGGCCGGTGTCCGGATCGTGGACGGCCGGCTCGACGCCGCCGTCCACCTGAACGCTCCAGTTGGGCCACAGGAAGACGGGTAGTCGCAGACTCCCGTCGGAGGACATGTCGATCGACCACGCCACCGTATTGGCCACGTAGCGAGCCGGACCGCAGCGGGCCTGATGGGAACGGCACTCCTGCGCAAAACCGCCCACCGCATAATCGATGTAAGCCGGCTTCAGCAGCTTGGTCTCGTACTCGGGGGTGCCACGGAAAGAGCCGGCACTGAGGGGCAAGAAGCGGCACGCGCGCGTCTCGGCAGAACAGGCGAAGCCGCCGTCGGGCGTGCGCGACCACTGGGGCAGCAGTTCGAAAGTGTATTGGTCGTTCGCCATCGCCGGCACCAGCGGGCCACCGTCCAGATAATTGCTCTTTCCGGCAATGAACAGGCCAAGCACGCCGACTGCCGCGATCGCGAATGCCATCCCCCGGCGCCAGCCGCTGCGGCCCGAGGCTTGGGTTGCTTCGATCAGCAACGCGCCAATGACAATCACCATCACATAGGCTACGGACAGGAAGCGGTAGGGCAACTGGATGCGCAGCAGCGGGGACTCGACCGTCCAAAGCGGGTAGGACAATTCCGAACCGAAGAACACCGCCACTCCAAGCACCAGAAAGAGCCGGATGAGCACAGGACGGACGGGCTGCCCCTCCGCAGCCTTCAGCCGGAAGAACAGCCAGCCTTGGGCCAGCAGCAAGGCCAGCACCGGCAAGGCCAGCGGCCACTGGAAGGAAAACCACTGAACGCCATGCCGGACAGCCGAAAAAGTCGGCCAGACAAAGCCCTGCAGGATGTGGGGGCCGGTCCAGGCGGCGGTATTGATCAGCGAGGTCGAGCCCAGGGCCGGCAACAAGTAGATCGCGCCCAGCCCCAGCCCCAGGGCGACCGTTCCGGTCCAGGCCAGCAATCTGCGCGGCAGTCCGCCGATGGTGACGCGACCGGACGCCCCCGGCGCCACGAGGGCCGCCGCCGAATAGCAGATCAGGATGACCAGCGTGCTCATCGTGTGCCCTACGACGGCGATGCCGATGGCTGCGGCCGCCGGCAGGTTCAGGCGGTCAAACGACGCCCGCGGCCGAAACAGGGACCACAGCAGCAGACCGTGGGCAGCGTAACCGACCGAGGCCCACGCGAAGCCCTGAAACTTGTAGTGCAACATCATCAGAAAGGGATTCGCCGCCGCCGCGAAACCCGCCAGCAGGGCCACCCGGAACGAAGTGTAGGAGCGGCAGGTGAGGTAGATGAAGAATCCGAACAGCGCGTTGGTCAGCACCTCGACCACATGCATCGCGTTCCAGGTGCCGATCCCGGTCAGCGACAGGAGCGCCGACAACAAGTAATAGAGCGGGGAGTAGAAGACGAAGACAGGCTCTCCGAGCCCGAAGTGCGAAAAGAAAGCCCAGCGAGGATAGAGCCAGCCATGACGGACCCCCTCGGCAAACTCCTTGACCCATTGGTAATGCAGATAGATGTCGAAATTCGGATCGCCATAATGGGAGCCGTAGTGCGGGAAATGCAGCACGAGCGCCAGGGCGAGCAGGACGCCGAAAACAACGATGCCCTCCTTCAAGCCCGTCGGCTCATGCGCCGCCGCGACTGCACCGTTGGCGACGCCAGCATCGCCCTTCCCGTCCGCCGATGCCTGCGCCACCGCGACCGGCCCCTTCACACTGGCGCTCCGTCCGGGGTTCCGGACACATCGGCCCGCCGGGCCAGCGGCCCGCGCGGACGCCGGATGATGAACATCGGCCTTCCCTTCTGCTCGTCGTACATTCGCGCCAGATAGACGGCGATGACCCCCAGCGCGGTCAGGATCATGCCGCCCAGCATCACCTCGACGGCGATCACCGTGGTGAAACCGATTGCGGCACTGCCAGTGAAATATCGGAACAGGGTCTGCAACAACAGCACGACGCCGAGCCCGGCCGTCACGAAGCCCACGTAGGCGACGGCAACCAGAGGCAGGGACGAGAACGCCAGCAAATTGTTGAGGGAATAGCGCACAAGGGAGCCAAGGGACCACTTGGTGCTGCCCAGTTCCCGCTCCTGGACATCGAACTCCACGTCGGCGACGCGATAGCCGACCCAGGTCACCATTCCGCGGAAGAAGCGGTTGCGCTCGGGAAACTCGAGCAGGGTGTCCACCACCTGACGGTCGAGCAGTTTAAAGTCACTGGCGCCGGCCATGTCCCCGCCCACCGCACGGCTCATCAAGCCGTTGAAGGTATTGGCGAAAGCCTTGTAGGCCAACGGCTCTTGCCCGCGCCGGCGCTTGCGGCCGTTGACCACGTCATAGCCTTCTCGCCACTTCGCGAGGAGTTCGACAAGCACCTCGGGCGGATGCTGGAGATCCGCATCCATGAAGACGACGCAGTCGCCGCGGGCCACCGCGAGGCCGGCCGCCATCGCCGCCTCCTTGCCGAAGTTGCGGGAGAAATTGACGGGCACCACGTCGCTTCGGTGCGCGGCGATCTCCTGAAGCACGAACTCAGTCGCATCCCGCGAACCATCATTGACGAACACCAGTTCGGCCCGCACGTCCAGGGGCTTCAGCACCCGGTCGATCGCTTCGAGGAAACGGGGCAAGCCCTCGGCTTCATTGAAGGCAGGCACGACCACCGAGACGTCGAACCTATCGGTATCCAGTTTCATCGGAAAACCCTACTCAGGCAGAAGTAATTGAAGGCGACCATGACGACCTCGGTGCCGAGCTTGGCCGCCACGAGACTGTTCGAGAGCGTCAGCAGGCCGACGAGGACCAGTGGCGACACGCAAATGGTCACCACGGTCACAAGGGTATACAGGGCCGCCTGGCGCAGCGGCACGGCCGGCTTTCCGGCGGCATTCCCAAATGAGAAATGCTTGTGGCCGAAAAAGCCGGCGGTCGCGCCGGCCGTGCGCGCCACCAGTTGCGCGATTGCCGGCGACACCAGGAAGACTCGCGCAAGCACGAAGAAGACGCACATGTCGAGCAGCAGCAGCGCGATGCCGGTGAGCGCATAGCGCGCCGCGGCCAAACGACGCAAGGACAGCAACCGGAGGGTCAGGCGGCCAATGGCACCGTCGCTCACACGCGACTCCGTGCCACAAGGATGGCGCAACGGCAGGTCACAAGGACAAAGGCTTTCATGGGAAAGATAGTATCGGATTGCATCGTCAGCGCAGCACGCGCCGTGGTTTCTGGACGGAGGGGCGGCTCATCCAAGGATGCGGCGCGCCAGTTGCTCCCCATGTCGCCACAGGGTTGCGGGCAGCCCCGCGACTGGCAGGGACAAGACCGCAGCGTCGGGCTCCGATGTTGGCAGCATACGCATGGACGTCACAGCAAATTGATCACGCCGGGCGGCCAAAAACCGGCACAAGCGTTCGAAACGCCGCACGACGATTCCATCGGGCACGCTGCTGCCCTGACGCAGCATCTCGAAATTGTGCGACAGGATGACGAAATGTTCGGTCTTGGCCTGGTAGGCCGATTCAAGGGCTTGGCGCAGTTCGGCAAAGCTGCAGGCACCGAGCTGGGCCGGACGCAGGCGGCCGGTGCCGTCGCGGAACACCGTCATCGGCAGGATGTTCACACCTTCGAACGCTTGCGGGCGGGTGAAATCGAGCGTGCCACGCAGATCGGGAGCGCTGTCGGCGCAGACTTCATTGAGGCTGCTGTCGATGCCGATGCCGCAGGTGCGCAGCGCGCGGTAGGTATCGGCATTGCTGGCGAAGCTGCCGGCACGGAAGGCGGTGATCTCGTCGCAGCCGACCTGAGCCATCAGATCCAGCCCGAGGCGGATCAGCGCGATCTGCTCGTCGAGCGTGTAGAAGGCGAGATGCTGGCGTTTGCGGTTGGCGCCGGCGAAGGGCAAGGGACGCAGTTCGTCGGCCCATTCGGGGTGCAGGTGAAGCTGGATATCGTGGCCACCGGCACGGATCAGATCGACGATGACCGCCAGCGCGTCCACGCCGAAGCGCGCGGCGAACAGCGGTTCGACGAAGAACACGCCCTTCAAGCCGTTTCTGGCAAGGATTTCGAGGGTTTTCGGCAGCGCGTAGTCGCCTTTTGGCGAACGGCCGTAAACATAACGCTCGAAGCTCGCCGGGAATTTTCCGTCGAGATCGTTCCAGCCGCCGCACCAGACTTCGATGTCGAAGCTGAGATAGACATTCATGGCTTGAGGCATGGGCTTCCGGCCTGGCGAAGTTCTTCGACGAGGTTGGCCACCCCGGAATGGATGATCGCGAAACAGGTCCGGAAATACTGATCGGTGTGCCGGTGCGGATCGTGGATGTGGATTCGGTGCGGACGCGACCAGTGCCCAAGCAGCGCCACCGCGTCGGCCGGAATGCCTCGCCGCACCAGTTCGTGGGCGTGGCGGACCTCCATCGCCAGCAGCAGGTCGCCGGGCTCGAAGCGGTAATCGGGGAAATTCGTCGCACGATGGGTGGAGAGGTCGAAACCGTAAACCGGCGCCGTGGTGACGGCCTTCTCGAAAGCCGGCGCGCCGGTGCTGGTGGACAGGCCGAAGGACACGGTCCGCGCCCCCAGCCCGCTCGCCACCACATCCGCAAAGGCACTGCGGTTGATGTTGCCGAGGCAGACGAAAACCAGCCGCTTCACCTCCTGCGGGCGGATCTCGACAAAAGGACGCAGCCGACCGCTGACGAATTCCAGTTCGCCCAGCACCAGCCTTACGAAACCGCGAAACGTTCCGAAGCCAACGTCGATCAGCGATCCAAGCCGGCCGGCCAGGCTTGTTCGATATTCAAACTTATCCACGCATTCACCAGAATCTTTGCAGGGCAGAAGGAGGCGTCCCCGATTGAAGCGCCAGAGTATTGCAGTTAACGAAGGCCGGCCGGATTGCAAAACGTGTCATGAACGAAGGACGCACCTCGAAAACCCGACCGGCATGGGAGGCGGAATCATAACCGGAATCGATTGCCGCACTTGTGCAGCACTGCCGCATCGCACGCAGACGCAGGACGGCGTCGCCGACGTAACGCGCGGCGCCTGTGCGCCGCGCGGATCGCCTCCCGAGCCGCTCAGGAACGGCCGCGGGGACGCCCCACGCCGCTGCGTCGGGAAGGCGGCGCCCGTCGGGCGCCGACCGGGCTGGCCGCCTTGCCGGTCTTGCCCGCCTTCCGGCCATCCGCGCCGTCGCCCCGATCGAGCACGACCGGCTGATCTCGCGGCACCAGATGACGCGGCGCACTGCCGATCAGGTCGCCCCGCCCCATCGCCCGAAGCGCTTCGCGAATGAGCGGCCAGCCTTCCGGATCGTGATAGCGCAGGAGCGCCTTGTGGAGGCGGCGTTGGCGCCCGGACTTTGGCGTATCGACCCCTTCCGAATCCGCCGACACCTTTTTGAGCGGATTCTTGCCGGTGTGATACATGGTGGTGGCCATGGCCATCGGCGTAGGCATGAAGGTCTGCACCTGATCGAGGCGGAAATTGCCGGCCTTGAGCCACAGGGCGAGATTCACCATGTCCTCGTCGGTGGTGCCGGGGTGGGCGGCGATGAAGTAGGGAATCAGGTGCTGCTTCTTGCCGGCCTCTTTCGAATACCGGTCGAACATCTCCTTGAAGCGGTCGTAGGTGGCAATGCCCGGCTTCATCATCTTGCCGAGCGGGCCTTCCTCGGTGTGCTCCGGGGCGATCTTGAGCAGGCCGCCGACGTGGTGGGTGACCAGTTCCTTCACATATTCGGGCGAACGCACCGCCAGGTCGTAGCGCAGACCGGAGCCGATCAGCACCTTTTTGACGCCGGGAATCGCCCGCGCCTTGCGGTACAGACTGATCAGCGGGCCGTGGTCGGTGCCGAGATTCTCGCAGATGCCCGGAAACACGCAGGACAGGCGCCGGCACGAGGCCTCGATCTTCGGGTCCTTGCAGGCCATCCGGTACATGTTGGCGGTCGGGCCGCCGAGGTCGGAGATGGTGCCGGTGAAGCCCGGCGTCTTGTCGCGGATTTCCTCGATCTCGTGGAGGATCGACGCCTCCGAGCGGCTCTGGATGATGCGCCCCTCGTGCTCGGTGATCGAGCAGAAGGTGCAGCCGCCGAAGCAGCCGCGCATGATGTTGATCGAGAAGCGGATCATGTCCCAGGCCGGAATCCGCGCCTCGCCGTAGGCCGGGTGCGGACGCCGGGCGTAAGGCTGGCCGAAGACCCAGTCCATCTCTTCGGTGGTGAGCGGAATCGGCGGCGGGTTGAGCCACACGTCGCGGCAACCGGGGCCGATGCCGTGAGCCTGAACCATCGCCCGGGCGTTGCCGGGGTTGGATTCCAGGTGGAAGGTGCGCGACGCGTGGGCGTACATCACCTTGTCGTCCTTGACCACTTCGTAGGCCGGCAGCCGGACCACCTGCCGGGCCCGATCGGCCTTGCGGGCCGCGACGCGCTCGGCAGCCGGCACGATGCGCACCGGCCGGGCGCCATCGGCCGCGGGCGCTGCCTGCTGCGGCTCCATGGCGTAGGGGTCGGGATGGGGCTCGACCGGGCCGGGACGGTCGACGGCGGTCGAATCCACTTCCACGAAACCTTCCGGATGCCAGCCCGGCTTGACCATGAAGGCCGTGCCGCGCAGATCGCGGATGTGCTCGATGGGCTCGCCGGCGGCGAGGCGGTGGGCCAGCGCGATCGTCGCCCGTTCGCCAGAGCCGAAAATCAGCAGATCGGCCTTGGAATCCGGCAGCACCGAACGTTTGACCTTCTCGGACCAGTGATCGTAATGGGCGATCCGGCGCAGGCTGGCTTCGATGCTGCCGATGACGATGTTGGCGTCCGGATAGGCCTCGCGGGCGCGCTGGGCATAGACCACCACGGCCCGGTCCGGACGCTTGTCGGGCAGCGCGTCGGCGGTGTAGGCGTCGTCGGAGCGCGGCTTGCGGTCGGCGGTGTAGCGGTTGATCATCGAATCCATGTTCCCGGCGGTGATGCCGTAGAACAGGCGCGGCTTGCCCAGCGCCCGGAAGGCATCGGCGGAATGCCAGTCCGGCTGGCTGACGATGCCGACGCGAAACCCCTGCGCCTCCAGCGTGCGGCCGATCAGCGCCATGCCGAAGCTCGGATGGTCGATGTAGGCATCGCCGGTGACGACAATGATGTCGCACGCATCCCAGCCGAGGGCGTCCATCTCGGCCCGCGTCATGGGCA
>CALMXT010000169.1 GCA_937871125.1 uncultured Zoogloea sp.
CAGCACAGCGGCGATGGCAAGGCCAATCAGTATTACCTGCGCGGCTTCAATCTGGACCACGGCACCGACTTTGCCACCTGGCTGATGGGCATGCCGGTGAATATGCCGACCCACGCTCATGGTCAGGGCTATACCGATCTGAACTTCTTGATCCCCGAACTGGTTTCGACGCTGCGCTACCGCAAGGGGCCGTATTACGCGGAGGAGGGCGATTTTGCGTCGGCCGGCGCCGCGCACATCGACTACCGGCGCAGTCTGGAGCGGGATTTCGTGCAGGTCGAACTCGGAGAGCACCGCTACAGCCGCCTGCTGGCCGCCGGTTCGCGGCCTGTGTCGGAAGGTGGGCCGGTGCTGCTCGGGCTTGTCGAGGCGGCCTACAACGATGGGCCGTGGGTCGAGCATGAAAATCTGCACAAACTCAATGGGATGCTGCGGCTGTCCGGCGGCAGTGTCGCCAACGGCTGGTCGGTCGCCGCGATGGCATATGAATCCCGCTGGTCGGCCACCGATCAGGTGCCGCGCCGGGCCATCGACAGCGGTTCGATAAGTCGTTTCGGCAGCCTCGATCCGACCAGCGGCGGCAAGACCCGCCGCGCCAGTCTGTCCGGCGAGTGGGCGAGTAGCGACGCCGCCGGGCGCGCTCGCGCCAGTGCCTACTTCATCGATTACCGTCTCGATCTGTTCTCCAACTTCACCTATGCGCTGGACGATCCTGTGCGGGGCGATCAGTTCGAGCAGGTGGATCGCCGCCAGATCCTCGGCGCCACCGGCAGTCGAACCTGGTTTGCCGACTGGGCCGGTCGGCCGGTCGAGCTGACCCTCGGCAGCCAGTTCCGTCACGACCGCATCGGCGAAATCGGGCTCTTCCTCACCGAAGCGCGTCGGCGCTACGCCAGCGTGCGCAGCGACCGGGTGAACCAGACCCAGCTGGGCGTGTTCGGAGAGGCTCAGGTGCAGTGGCTCGAAAAACTCCGCACCACGCTCGGTGTGCGTGCCGACCAGTATCGTTTCGACGTCGTCAGCGACACGCCCGTCAACGGCGGTCGCGCCGATGCCTTCTTCGCGGCGCCCAAGCTGGGTGTGGTGCTCGGGCCGTGGGCGCGGACCGAGTTCTACGTAAACCACGGCCACGGCTTTCATAGCAACGACGCCCGCGGCACGACCCTCCGCGTCAATCCCGATCCGCGCAGCCCGGAGTTCGGCCAGTCGGCCGAGCGGGTCCGGCCTCTGGTGCGCACCCGCGGCACCGAAATCGGCCTGCGTAGCGCGCCGGCGCGGGGCTGGCTGAGCACGTTGGCCCTGTGGCGGCTCGACGTGGCATCCGAATTGCTATTCGTCGGCGACGCGGGCATCACCGAGCCCAGCCGCCCGTCGCGCCGTCAAGGCGTCGAATGGAGCAACTTTTGGACGCCCTGGGCCGGGGTGACCGCCGACGCCGATCTGGCCGTATCCCGTGCCCGTTTTCGCGACGCCGATCCGGCCGGTTCGCGCATCCCCGGTGCCGTCGCCACGGTCGCCTCGCTGGGTGTCGCAATCGATCCGGGCGGGCGCTGGTTCGGCGGTCTGCGTCTGCGCCATTTCGGTCCGCGCCCACTGATCGAGGACAATTCGGTACGATCCGCTTCCTCGACCTCGACCAATCTTAAATTTGGCTACCGTGTCGATCGGCACATCACGGCATCGCTGGACGTGTTGAACCTGTTCAACCGCAAGCTCAGCGATATCGATTACTACTACGAGTCCCAGTTGAAGACCGAAAGCCATCCCGTCGCCGACATCCACAGTCATCCGTCCGAACCGCGAACCGTGCGGCTGACGTTGCGGGTTGCCCTGTGATGACCGATCGCGGACTGCATTACGCGTTGGGCGCGTCGATCCTCGTTCATGGCTTGGTGCTGGGCTTGGGCGGCGGCTTGCCCGTGCCGCAGCCGGAAGCGCCGCATCTGCTCGAAGCCCGGCTGATCCCGAAGGCGCCACCGGAGGTTCTGCAGGAAAGGAAAACCGAAGTGCCGCATCTCGCGCCGCCGGTGCCCCACGCGGCACCTCCTCAGCCGGCCCGTCACCCCAGGGCGGCGACCCGGCCCGAACCCGTCGCGCTGCAGCAGCGCCTGGTGAGCGAAGCGCCTAGCGATCATCCCGCTCCGGCCATCGTGACCGCGCCGGCGCCATCTACCCCGCTGGCGGCGAGCGCGCCGGCGGCGGCCGGTCCGGTCGCGCCTGCCGCCGGTCCGCCAAGTCAGACTGCGGCGGCGGCCAGCTATTCGCCGCCGAGCTTCGGCGCCCGCTACCTCGACAATCCCAAGCCCGGCTACCCGCTCATTGCCCGTCGGCGCGGGTTGGAAGGCACCGTGAAGCTCGACGTCCGGGTCTCCGCCGAAGGTATTCCGATCGCCGTGAAGGTACGCGACAGCGGCGGTCACGAATCCCTCGACGAGGCGGCGGTCACCGCCGTGTGGCACTGGCGTTTCGTTCCCGCCCGGCGTGGCGGAGATGCCGTGGAGGCCTCCGTCATCGTGCCGATCCGCTTCCGTCTGAGTAGCGAAGACGCGGGCTGATGACGTCATGACGCTCCAGCTCTGGCTCGCCTTTGTCGTTGCTGCGTGTGTCGTGGCGCTGTCGCCCGGCCCCGGCGCGGTGCTCAGCATGAGCGTCGGTCTGCGCCACGGATACCGTCATGCCATCGTGGCAATTCTCGGCCTGCAGACCGCATTGCTCGTGCAGCTCACTCTGGTAGGGGTTGGCTTGGGCGCATTGCTGGCGGCGTCGGAAGCCGCCTTTCTGGCGGTCAAGCTGGCCGGCGCGGCCTATCTGGTGTGGCTGGGAATACAAAAATGGCGCGCCACGCCCGACCCGGGCGGGGTGTCGTCCGGTGGCGAATCGCCGCGCGGATTCTATGTTCAGGGGCTGCTGGTCAATCTGGGCAACCCGAAAGCGATCGTCTTCATCGCGGCGTTGGTGCCGCCGTTCATCGATCCGGCGCTACCGCGCCTGCCCCAGTTTGCGATCGTCGGGGCGACGATGTGCAGTGTCGATATCGCAGTGATGTCGGCCTATGCGTTACTGGCGGGGCGCCTGTCGGCCCTGGTCCGTGGACCGGCGGCTGCGCGGTTGCAGAACCGGATCTTCGGCAGCATCTTCGTTGCCGCCGGCCTGGCGCTCGCGGCCGCGTCGCGGTAACGAAGCCGCGTCAGTCTGCATCCGCCGCCAGTTCGTCGAGATCCGCCGCGGTCAGACCCAGTTCGGTTTCCACAGGCTCTTCCCAGTCGACCCAGTCCGGAGTTGTTCCGTCGCGCAGGCGCCGACCGACGGCGAGCAACAGGGCGATGCGCCGGCCTTCGTCGGCGAGGCGCCGGGCGATGCGCGGATCGTGGTGAGCCCGGATGGCTTCGCAGACTTCCAAAGGAAGCTTCCAGTTGCGCGCCACCAGATAGCCCGCCGCTGCATGGTCGGTGCCAGTCAGCGCATCGAGGGCGCGGGTGCCGGCTTCGAGGCTGGCGCCCGCCATGCGCAGCACGCTGGAGTGCTCGGGGGCGCGGCGCAGCGCCACCGCTATCCCGGCGTCCTGCATCAGCGCCGCAAGATAGGCTGAGTCGGCCAGTGCCTTGAAGCGGGTTGCCCGCGCGGCCCTGTAGCTTTGCTCGGCAGCCTGGGCACTGGCGGACCAGATGGCCTCCAGCGCTGCCGCATCGATGCCGTCGCACTGATTCTTGAGGGCTACGCTGGCGGCCGTCGCAAGTGTCCGCGTGCGTCCGAGCATGGTGATGGCCTCAAGCGCCGAGCGCGGCGCGCTACGGGGCCGGAAGACCGGAGAATTGGCCACGCGCAGGAGCGCGCCGGTAATCGCGGGATCCTGACTGACGGCCTGGGCCAACTCCCTTGGCCCCGCATCGTCGTCGGATGCGGCCGTTTGCAGCTTCAGAAATCCCGGTCCGGGGGCGGGCAGCACAACTCCGCTGGCGAGTACAGCTTCGACGAGTAGATCGTGGTCCATGTTTGCCTTTATCCTGCGGCCGAGACGGGCTTTGACCGATTAGAGCACAGTCGTTGAAAGAAAATAGCCGAATGTGTTTGACAGTGGCCGGGTCGATGTCTACAATGCGCAGCTTCTCGCTTGGAGGGGTTCCCGAGCGGTCAAAGGGATCAGACTGTAAATCTGACGGCACTGCCTTCGAAGGTTCGAATCCTTCCCCCTCCACCAACGGTTTTATGCTGTTGCTCCATGTTTGTGTTTAGGCATGAAGTGGTGATTGTGAGTCGTGCGTTGTAAAGCGGGTGTAGCTCAATGGTAGAGCAGAAGCCTTCCAAGCTTATGACGAGGGTTCGATTCCCTTCACCCGCTCCAGGTTGAGTGTGTGGAAGCTCATGTAGCTCAGTGGCAGAGCACTCCCTTGGTAAGGGAGAGGTCGGCAGTTCAATCCTGCCCATGGGCACCACCAATCTTGCAATACTGATGTGGCAGCCCAAAGTTAGAGTAATCCGATTTCCTGATATTTTGCGGGGTTGATGACATGGCTAAGGAAAAATTTGCACGGACGAAGCCGCACGTAAACGTCGGCACGATTG
>CALMXT010000170.1 GCA_937871125.1 uncultured Zoogloea sp.
CGGTGTAGAAGGCGCTGGCGCCGATCTGGTCGCGGGTGCCGTAGCCGGCGATCACCGCCCACGGCGTGAGTCCGCCGCCGGCGGCGCCTTCGAGCTGGGTGACGCCCCCGGTGAGGAGCAGCTTGTCGCTGGCGGCCAGCGCGGGCAGCGCGACGCCGCAGGCCAGCAGGAGAGTCAGGTTCTTGATACCGTGCATGATGAAGTTTCTCCGGATGCAGTGAAGGTGATGACGGTGCGCGGCCCACTGGCTTGTCGCCCCATGTCTGCCCTACGCAGGCCGCATCGATCCGGATGCACCAGCGGCGTTCCCGGCCCGGCGCCCGGTCGTGCCTCGTCGGAAAAGATGCGGGCTTGCGCCGGGCGAATCCGCGTTTCGCTGCATCCGGAATGCGTCCGCCTGCGTATGCCTGATGGAGAAAGCGCTTGGTCCGCTTCGATCAACCCTCATAGAGAACCGTGCAATGGCCTTGCAGAACCTGAACCGGACGCCGCTCCCGCCGGCTCGCGAAAGACGGAGCGCCGTCCATGACTGAGGATTTCGTGCCCGCGGCGACTGCGTCGCGCGGCGGGCTGGTGGAAACCGTCGGCAGCGATGGGGGCGACGAAGCCCGCGACGGCGCATCCGCGGACGCCGGCCGGGAGGCGTGGGTCGCCCCCGACAGCGCGGCCTTTGCCGGTTTGCTCAAGCGCATCGCGGCCGGCGACGAGGCGGCGCTGGCGACGCTTTACGACGCCACTTGCGGCCGGGTGTATGGCGTGGCCTTGCGCATCCTGCGCAATCCGGCCGCCGCCGAAGAGGTCACCGAAGACGTCTTCTTCCAGGTGTGGCGTCAGGCGCTGCGTTACGACCCCGCCCGCGGCCAGCCGCTGGGGTGGATTCTCACCATCGCCCGCAGCCGCGCCCTCGATCACCTGCGTCGCGACGACCCGGCGATGTTGCATCCGGAGCCGGCGACGCTGCTGGAGGCCGAGCCCCGCGACGAAGCCGGGCCGCAGGATCTGCTCGTCGCCTGCCGCAACAACGCGCTGCTGCACGGCGCGCTGGCGGCCCTCGAACCGCTGCCCCGCCAGATGATCGCCCTGGTCTTCTTCCGCGGCCTGACCCATGAGGAAGTCGCCACTCACGCCGGGCTGCCGCTCGGTACCGTCAAGTCCCACGTCCGGCGGGCCCTGCTGAACCTGCGCAAGGTTCTGGCGGCCGATCTGGACCGGAGTATTGCCCGATCATGAACGACAAACATCTGCTCGACCCCGACGATCCGACCGCCTCCCGCGAGGTGCAGGAAGGTTTGCTCGAAGCGCTCGCCCCGCTTGAATTTCCGCCGCCGCGGGCGGGCGCGCTCAAGCGGCGCCTGTTCGAACGCATCCGCGCCAGCCGCGACGCCGGCAAGGATTTCATCCATGTGCGCCTCGACGAGGGCGAATGGGAAAGCCTGCTGCCCGGCGTGCGGGTCAAACGGCTGCAAGGCGCCGAACGGGCCGTGCTGATCGACATGCAGCCCGGCGCGGCGATTCCCTTCCATCGCCATCACGAAGACGAGGAATGCGTCGTGCTGCGGGGCGAGGCCCAGCTGGGCAAGGTGACGGTGAAGGCCGGCGACTATCATCTGGCGCGCGCCGGCAGCCGTCACGGGCTTGTCCGTTCGTCGACCGGTGCGCTGCTCTATCTACGCGGAACGCCCATCGGCCACAGCCTGGAAGTGGCCCGTGACGTGCTCACCGCCCTGATGCCGGGCCGCGGGCAGGCGCCGCTCACCCTCCATCGCGACGACGGGCAATGGATGCAGCATGCACCCGGCGCACGCCTCAAGCTGTTGCGCGACGACGGCCGCGAACGCGCGATGCTGCTGAAGCTCGACCCCGGCGCCGCGACGGATTTCCGGGATCGCCCGCTCGACGACGAATGCCTCGTGGTGGAAGGCGAGGCTTTCGCCGGCGATCTGCTCATGCGCGCCGGCGACTACCGTCGGGCCGCGACCGGCGCCGCGCATCCGGCGATCCGCAGCGACGTGGGCTGCCTGCTGTTCATGCGCGGGGCGAGCCCTGCAGCGGCCTGACCGCCGGACGGACGACGGAAAAAACAAGCGCCGCAGACTGCATCCGGATCGCCTCGGGATGCGTATCGAAAGTGAAGCACCGCTTCGATGCCAACCCCAAGGAGATCCGATCATGACTGCCCTTATCGTTCCCTCGCGTCGCAACTTCCTTTCCACCACCGGCAAGGCCGGCCTGTCGGCGGCCGCCGTCGCCCTCCTCGCTGGCCGCCCCGGCCTCGCCGACGCCGCCGGCGGCGACATGGGCAAGGACGTGGACATCCTCAACGTGGCCCTCGGCCTGGAACATGAAGCCATCAATGCCTACCAGCTCGGCGCCGGCAGCGGCCTGCTGCAAAAGCCGGTGCTCGACGTGGCGGTGTTGTTCCAGTCCCATCACAAGAGCCATCGGGATGCGCTGATCGCCACCATCGAGAAGATGGGCGGCAAGCCGGTGACGGAGAAATCCCTCGACGACTACGCCAAGGCGCTCAACGCCGCGTCGCTGAAGAGTCAGGCCGACGTGCTGAGCCTGGCGGCCAAACTGGAACTGGGCGCCAGCAATGCCTATCTGGGGGTGATCCCGTCCTTCAAGGACCCGGCCCTGGCCCAGGTTGCGGGACGTCTCGCCGCCGACGAAACCATGCACTGGACGGCGCTCTCCAGTGCCCTGGGGCGGATGCTGCCGGCCAAGGCCCTCAGTTTCGGGGCATGAAACCCGCATCCTTGTTTGCGTTGATCGGGCTGGCGGCGTTGGCCGCGCCGATCCGGGCGGGCGATGCCGGCGACGCCGCCGGCAGGGGGCTTTACGAGGCCCGCTGCGGCGGCTGCCATGCCCTCGACGCCGACCGGGTCGGACCGCGTCACGCCGGCGTGTTCGGCCGGAAGGCGGGCAGCGTCGCCGGCTTCGCCTATTCGCCGGCCCTCGCGCAGTCGCGGATCGTCTGGGGCGACGACACCCTGGAGCGCTGGCTGCGCGACCCGGAGGCGCTGATTCCCGGCCAGCGCATGAACTTCCGGGTGAGCGACCCGGCCGAGCGCCGGGCGATCGTCGACTTTCTCCGGACGGCCCGCTAAGGCCGCCTTCACGCCACCCGATTCACCGGTTCGCCGCGGACGAAGGCCTCGATGTTGTCGATGAGCTGGTCGGCGAGGGTCTGCATCGCCTCGCGGCTCGACCACGCCACGTGGGGCGTGAGGATGAAGTTGCCGGCGTCGAGGATGTCCGCGGCGAGCAGTGGGTTGGCGACGGGCGGCTCTTCGGTGAGCACATCGAAGCCGGCGCCGCCGATGCGGCGGGCGCGCAAGGCGTCGGCGAGGGCGGCTTCATCCACCAGCCCGCCGCGGGCGGTGTTGATGAGAAGGGCGTCGGGCTTCATCGCGGCGAGCTCGGCGGCGCCGATCAGGTGGCGGGTGGCGTCGTTGAGCGGGCAGTGCAGGCTGATCGCGTCGGCTTCGCGGATCAGGCGTTCGAAGGGCAGGTAGCCGTCGCGGCAGGTGGCCGCGCCCTTGTGTTCGCCGAACACGACGCGCATCCCGAAGGCGGCGGCGATCCGGGCGACTCCCTGGCCCAGCGTGCCGTTGCCGAGAATGCCGAGGGTCTGGCCAGCGAGATCGCGGATCGGGTAGTCGAAATAGCAGAACTGCGCGCTCTTCTGCCAGCGTCCGGCGGCCACCGAGCGGTGGTAGGGGCCGATCTGGCGGGCCAGCGCGAGCAGCAGTGCGAAGACGTGTTCCGGCACCGTTTCGCGGGCGTAGCCGCGCACATTCGAGACCACGATGCCGCGCGCCCGGCAGGCGTCGAGATCGACATTGTTGTAGCCGGTGGCGGCGATGGCCACCATCTGCAGGCGTGGCAGGCCGGCGACGATTTCCGCGCTCAAACGGCGCTTGTTGACGATGGCGATGGTGGCGTCGGCGAGGCGCTCGGCGACCTGCTGCTGGGGCGTGGCTTGGTGCTCCGTCCAGTAGTGGTCGAAGCGGGGCCGGCGCAGTTCGGCCTGGAGTGCGCCGGCTTCGATGGAAACGATGTGGTGCATGGCAGGGCTCCGGAATAAGGGTGTGCCGATGGGATCGGTTGCCCGCGAGGCGGCTGGGTAGCCGTTGGGTTGAACCTTGCAGGCCAGCCGACGCTCGCTGCATAAAACGACAAAGTCATCAAATGTGTCGAATTTTTTAACACATTTTGCCTTTTCTCGAATATGCGCAAATTAATTCATTGTTTTTGCGAAATTTTATATTTCGGCATGGTAAATGCATCGCTTCGTTCTGCAACAGGAAAAGGGTTGGTCCGGCGCGTAAAGACCGGCGCCAGTCAACCTTTCATGAAAACACATTGCATGAAAGAAGAAGGAGTTCACCATGAAAGCCATCCGCAAAGCGCTGAGCAGCAGCGCTCTGGCTTTGTCCATAGGCATGATATTCGCATCCCCCGCGCAGGCTGCATTCGTCGATAGTTGGAGTTTCGCCATCGATGCCGGTTTCGTCGATGCGCAAACCTTCTTTTCAGGTACGGGCGGCACACAGGAAGTGACCGAGCAGCGCGTGTCCTGGGGCGGCAGTTCGGGCCCGCTGGACCCCGCCGCCAACCTTGACCGCAGCGGGCTGACTTTGGGGAACGATCCGTCGAGCGGTTCGATCCTGACCAACGATTTGGGCGGCGCCTCGACGCTGACGGTGACCCACAACAATCATTCGATCTCCGGCAGCTACGGCACATTGCTGAGTACGCAGATCGATAGCGCACTGGTGCTGACGCCCACGAGTCCGAGCGGTGCCAGTCTGGGTTCCCAGACGGTCAGTTTCGGGATCAAGTTCGCCGAAACGGAGAATGCCACGCCCTGTGCTGTGACAACGAGCCCAACCCCGTGCAACGACATCTTCGTGCTGACTTCGGGCTTGCTGAACTACGCCTTCGACTACGACGGCGTCACCTATTACCTCAATATCCTGAATGCCACCGGCGGCAGCCTTACCGCGCTGACGCCGATGAGCAACTCCATCTGTGCGGCGGCCGGGGCCGGGGCGGGCTGCCTGGGCTTTACGACCGAGGAAGGCAAGGCGACGACGATCCAGTTCGCGCTGACCATCACCGGCGAGCCGCTGACGACGATTCCCGAGCCGAGCCTGCCGGCGCTTGCCGGTCTTGGTTTTGCGGCTCTGGCCCTGGGACGCCGCCGCTTGTAGAAGCTTGCCGCCGCGAGCATCGGCCCGAAGGCGCAGCCCGGCAGATCGGGCTGCGCCTTTTCGCTTTTTTATTGGGAGATTTCCGCAGCCCGAATCGCAAGCGGCGTTTCAGAACTCCACGCCGGCCTGCGCTGCGATGCCGGCCTTGAAGGCGTGCTTGACCACGCC
>CALMXT010000171.1 GCA_937871125.1 uncultured Zoogloea sp.
AGAACAGCGCAAAGCCGAAGGGCGGGTGCATGAACGAGGTCTGCATGTTCACCCCGAGCAGCACGCCGAACCAGATCAGGTCGATCCCCAGCTTTTCGGCCACCGGCGCCAGCAGCGGCACAACGATGAAAGAAAGCTCGAAATAGTCGAGAAAGAAAGCCAGAAAGAAGATCAGAAGGTTCACCGCAACCAGGAAGCCGATCCGGCCGCCGGGCAGATTGCTGAGCAGATGCTCGACCCACAGGTGGCCTTCGACACCATAGAAAGTCAGTGAGAAAACCCGCGCACCGACCAGAATCATCACGACGAAGGTGGTGAGCTTGGCCGTGCTTTCCATGGCCTGCTTGAGCAGCGCCCAGCTCAGGCGCTTGCGCAGCACGGCCATCGCCAGCGCGCCGAATGCCCCCATCGCACCGCCTTCGGTTGGTGTGGCGACGCCGAGGAAGATCGTTCCGAGCACCAGGAAGATCAACATCAGCGGCGGCAACAGCGTGGTCAGCACGCGCACGAACAGCTTGACGCCACGCAGGGTACGGGCTTCCGGCGGCAGCGCGGGCACATAGGCAGGCTTGAAGACCGCCACCAGCGCCACGTAGCCAACATACATGCAAGTGAGCACCAGCCCGGGAATCAGCGCGCCCTGATACATATCGCCGACCGAACGGCCGAGCTGGTCGGCCATGATGATGAGCACAAGGGACGGCGGAATGATCTGGGCCAACGTGCCGGAAGCGGCGATGACGCCGGTGGCAACCCGCTGATCGTAGCCGTAGCGCATCATGATCGGCAGCGAAATCAGGCCCATCGAGATGACCGAGGCAGCCACCACACCGGTCGTCGCAGCCAGGATCGCGCCGACGAAGATCACCGCAAAGGCCAGACCGCCGCGCACCGGGCCGAACAATTGACCGATCGTGTCGAGCAAGTCCTCCGCCATTCCCGATCGCTCGAGGATCAGCCCCATGAAGGTGAAAAACGGAATGGCCAGCAAGGTGTCGTTGGACATGACACCGAAAATGCGGTCGGGCAAGGCCTGAAACAGCGCCGGAGTAAGCAGACCGAGCTGAATGCCGATCAGTCCGAAGACCACGCCGTTGGCTGCCAGCGCAAACGCAACCGGATAGCCGAACAACAAAAAGATCACCAGCGACCCGAACATCAGGGGCGCCATGTTGGCTGCAATGAATTCCATTTAAACGCTCTCCCCGCGCTGTTGCTTGATGGCCTTGGCCAGCTCTTCCTCGGCCGAAGGGGCGTTCGGTTTGGCGTTCGGATCGTCGATCAGGCCTTTCAGGAAGGCGATGCGTTTGATCAGTTCGGAGACGCCCTGAACGATCAGCAGGGCAAAGCCCACCGGAACCAGCCCGCGCACCGGCCAGATAATCAGGCCGCCGGCGTTGGACGAGTATTCATTGTTCAGATAGGAATTGACGAAGATCGGCCACGACAGGTAAAGCACCGCAATCGCCATTGGCGCCAGAAAAAAGAGGGTGCCGACGATGTCGATCCAGGCCAGCACACGGGGCGAGAAATGCCCCGAAACCACGTCGATACGGACATGCTCGTTGCGCATCAGCGTATAGCCTGCGCTCAGCAGGAAGATCGCCGAGAAGAGATACCACTGGATTTCCAGCAGACCGTTGGAACTGTAGTTGACGGCATAACGCACGAAGGCGTTGACCGCGCTGATGAGCGTGACAATCAGGACCAGCCAGATCGTCGCCTTCCCAACGCGTTCGGTAAGCGCATCGATCATGCGCGACAACTTGAGCAGAGCTTGCATGTTCTGCACCTCCTTTTAATAGTAATAGTTATATAAAACAATCGTTTCCAGGCTGCAGACAGGCAAACGCCCGCTCGAGCGCGCTTGCGGACGGCCGATTATCGTTAACAAGCGCAGCCCCGCAATCAGGGATTACGCCTACCGACGCTCTCCCCGCTCCAAGCCCATTATCCCGCGCATGCCGCCCTCACCCGCCCGGCGCCCGCCCGTCGGTCCGTGCGATACTTCACGCCTGCCAATCCCCAACTGTTTTGCCGCAATGTCTACCCGCATCTGCCTTGTTCGCCACGGAGAAACCGCCTGGAACGTCGAACGCCGCCTCCAAGGCCATACCGACATTCCCCTCAACGAGACGGGTCTCGCCCAGGCTCGCGCCACCGCCGCCAGTCTCGCCGCCGAACACTTCGACGCCGCCTACAGCTCCGACCTCACCCGCGCCCGCCAGACCGCCGACGCCATCGCCGCGCGTTGCGGCCTTACGCCCGGCTTCGACGCCAGCCTGCGCGAACGCAATTTCGGCGCGTTCCAGGCCCTCACCTACGACGAGGCGCGGGCGCGCTTTCCGCACGATTACCATCGCTTCGAAACCCGCGACCCGGAATTCACCTTCCCGGACGGCGGCGAAAACCTGCGCGAATTCGCCGAGCGCATCCGCTGCACACTCGAAGGCATTGCCCGCCGGCACCGGGGCGGCCGCGTGCTCATCGTCACCCACGGCGGCGTGCTCGACATTGCCCATCGCATCGCTACCGGTAAGAGCCTGCAGGCACCGCGCGACTTCACCATCCCCAACGCAGCGCTCAACTGGATCGCCTGGAACGGCGAAACCTGGTCGCTGATCGCCTGGGCCGAGCAACGTCACCTCGGCCGGGCACTCGACGAACTGCCCAACGCCTGACGAAGCCGACGCCGCATGCAAGCAAGCCCGAAACACCGTGCTAAAATCCCCGTTTGACTCAAGCCCACCCGGATCGCCATGTTTTCCAAGCAAAATACCCTCGCCAAAGTCGACCCTGAACTCTGGCAGGCCATTGAGGCCGAAAACCGCCGTCAGGAAGATCACATCGAACTGATCGCCTCCGAAAACTACGTCAGTGCAGCCGTCATGGAAGCCCAGGGCTCCCAGCTCACCAACAAGTACGCGGAAGGTTATCCGGGCAAGCGGTATTACGGTGGTTGCGAGTTCGTCGACCTGGCCGAGCAGCTCGCCATCGACCGCCTCAAGACGCTGTTCGGCGCAGAAGCCGCCAACGTCCAGCCCAACTCCGGCTCCCAGGCCAACCAGGCCGTGCTGATGGCCTTTGCCAAGCCCGGCGACACCATCATGGGCATGAGCCTTGCCGAAGGCGGTCACCTCACCCACGGCATGCCGCTGAACATGTCCGGCAAGTGGTTCAACGTCGTCGCCTACGGCCTCGACAAGAACGAAGAGATCGACTACGACAAGATGGAAGCGCTGGCCCGTGAGCACAAGCCGCGCATCATCATCGCCGGCGCCTCGGCCTACGCCCTGCGCATCGACTTCGAACGCTTCGCCAAGATCGCCAAGGAAATCGGCGCCATCTTCTGGGTCGACATGGCCCACTACGCTGGCCTGATCGCCGCCGGCTACTACCCGAACCCGGTGCCCCACGCCGACGTGGTCACCTCCACCACCCACAAGACCCTGCGCGGCCCGCGCGGCGGCATCATCCTGATGAAGGCCGAGCACGAAAAGG
>CALMXT010000172.1 GCA_937871125.1 uncultured Zoogloea sp.
CGAAGCCAAGGTGATCTGAACATGCCCATCCTCGTCATCGCCGAACACGACAACGGCAGCCTCAAGGCCGCCACCCTCAACACCGTTTCCGCTGCAGCCAAGCTGGGCGGCGACATCGACGTGCTGGTTGCCGGCGCCGCTTGCGCGGGCGCTGCCGCTGCGGCGGCGAAGCTGGCTGGCGTCACCCGCGTCAAGGTGGCCGACGCCGCGGCCTACGCCGAACAAGGCGCGGAAAACCTCGCCGCCCTGCTGGTCGACGCGATCAAGGCCGGCGGCTACAGCCACGTGCTGGCCCCCGCCACCACCTTCGGCAAGAACGTGCTGCCCCGCGTCGCCGCACTGCTCGACGTCGCACAGATTTCCGACATCGTCGCCGTCGAATCCGCCGACACCTTCGTGCGCCCGATCTACGCCGGCAACGCGCTGGCCACGGTCAAGTCGTCCGACGCGATCAAGATCATCACCGTGCGCACCACGGCCTTCGACGCCGCAGCCGAAGGTGGCGCCGCGCCCGTCGAAGCCCTTGCCGCCGGCGCCGATCTCGGCCAGTCCAAGCTGGTCGGCCGCGAGCTGACCAAGTCCGCCCGCCCCGAACTGGGCGCCGCCAAGATCATCGTCTCCGGCGGTCGCGGCCTCGGCAACGGCGACAACTACCGCTCCGTGCTCGAACCGCTGGCCGACAAGCTCGGCGCCGCCATGGGTGCCAGCCGCGCCGCGGTGGACGCCGGCTTCGTGCCCAACGATTACCAGGTCGGCCAGACCGGCAAGATCGTCGCGCCGCAGCTCTATCTGGCCGTCGGCATCTCCGGCGCCATCCAGCACCTCGCCGGCATGAAGGATTCCAAGGTGATCGTCGCGATCAACAAGGATCCCGAAGCGCCGATCTTCCAGGTGGCCGACTACGGCCTCGTGGCGGATCTGTTCGAAGCCGTGCCGCAACTCGTCGCCGCCCTGTAATCCCGCCCACCGAATACTGAAGGAATCACCATGAGCCAATACGTCGCCCCCATCAAGGACATGCTGTTCGCGATGAACGAACTGGCCGGACTGCAAGACATCACCCGTCTGCCCGGCAACGAAGAAGTCAGCAACGATCTGGTCGAGGCCATCCTCGACGAAGCCGCCAAGTTCGCCAACCAAGTGGTCGACCCGCTCAACCGCGTCGGCGACAAACAGGGCAACAAGTGGGACAACGGTGTCGTCACCACCGCCGACGGCTTCAAGGAAGCCTATGCCACCTTCTGCGAAACCGGCTGGAACGGCATGCCCGCCTCCACCGAATTCGGCGGCCAGGGCCTGCCGGTCACCGTCTCCACCGCTGTGCTGGAAATGTGGAAGTCCGCCAGCATCTCCTTCTCGCTGTGCCAGATGCTCACCCTCGGCGCCGTCGAAGCCATCGCCCACCACGGCTCCGACGAACTGAAGGCAACCTATCTGCCGAACATGGTGTCCGGCAAATGGACCGGCACCATGAACCTCACCGAGCCGCAGGCCGGCTCCGACCTCGCCGCCATCCGCAGCAAGGCCGAACCCCGCGGCGACGGCACCTACGCCATCACCGGCACCAAGATCTTCATCACCTGGGGCGAACACGACATGGCCGAGAACATCGTCCACCTCGTGCTGGCCCGTCTGCCGGACGCCCCTCCGGGCGTGAAGGGCATCTCCCTGTTCATCGCCCCGAAGTTCCTGGTCAATGCCGACGGCAGCCTGGGCGAACGCAACGACCTGATCTGCTCGTCCATCGAGCACAAGATGGGCATCCACGGCAGCGCCACCGCCGTCATGTCCTTCGGCGACAAGGGCGGCGCCATCGGCTACCTGGTGGGCGAGGCCAACCGCGGCCTGGAATACATGTTCACCATGATGAACCACGCCCGCCTCAACGTCGGCCTGGAAGGCGTCGGCGTGTCCGAGCGCAGCTACCAGCACGCGCTGGCCTACGCCCGCGAGCGCATCCAGGGCAAGATCATCGGCGACAAGTCCGGCGAGAAGAAGCCCATCCTGCACCACCCGGACGTGCGCCGCATGCTGATGGACATGAAGTCCCGCACCGAAGCCGGCCGTGCCATCGCCTACTACGTGGCCGGTTGCATGGACCGCGCCAAGAGCAGCGCCGACGCCGACGTGCGCCGCGAGAACCAGAGCCGCCTCGAACTGCTCACCCCGGTGGTCAAGGGCTGGTGCACCGAGAACGCTCAGGGCATCACCTGGAACGGCGTGCAAGTCCATGGCGGCATGGGCTTCATCGAGGAAACCGGCGCTGCCCAATACATGCGCGACGCCCGTATCGTCACCATCTACGAAGGCACCACCGCCATCCAGGCCAACGACCTGATCGGCCGCAAAACGGCCAAGGAAGGCGGCAAGAGCATGCAGAAACTGCTCGCCGACATCGCCGAAACCCGCGCCTCGCTGGACAAATCCGGCAACCCGACGCTGACGGCGCTGGCCGACAGCCTCGGTGACGGCATGGCCGCCCTCGACGAAGCCACCACCTGGCTGCTCGCCAACTACGACGCCAACCCGCAGGCCGCCGCGGCCGGCTCGGTGCCTTTCCTCAAGCTCACCGGCATCGTCGTCGGCGGCTGGCTGATGGCCCGCTCCGCCCAGATCGCCGCCAGCCGCACCGGCGAGGCCGACGGTGGCTTCTACAAGGCCAAACTGGCCACCGCCAGCTACTTCGCCCAGCACGTCATCCCCGAAGCCAATTCCTACCGGGATGCCATCGTGGGTGGCTCGGCATCGGTCCTGGCACTCGAAGAAGCGCTTTTCTAAGCGCCCTGGCATGAGCCAAGCCCGACCGCCTCGCTCGAGGCGGCCGGGTGCCCCTAATTTTGTTCGGAGACAGCAATGACGCGTGAAGCGATGGAATACGACGTGGTGATCGTTGGAGCCGGCCCCTCGGGGCTGACGACCGCGATCCGCCTGAAGCAACTGGCCGAGAAGGCCGGCAAGGAGCTTTCGGTGTGCGTCGTGGAGAAGGGTTCCGAAGTCGGTGCCCACATTCTGTCCGGGGCGGTCGTCGAACCCCGCGCGCTGGTCGAACTGTTCCCCGACTGGAAGGAGCGCGGCGCGCCCCTGAACACACCGGTGACGGAAGACCGTTTCCTCTTCCTCACCGCCGAAAAGAGCTACAAGCTGCCCACGCCGCCGCAGATGCACAACGCCGGCAACTACATCGTCAGCCTCGGCAACGTGGTGCGCTGGCTCGGCGAGCAGGCCGAAGCCCTGGGCGTCGAGATCTACCCCGGCTTTGCGGCCTCCGAAGTGCTTTACAACGAAGACGGCTCGGTCAAGGGCATCGCCACCGGCGACATGGGCGTCGAAAAGAATGGCGAACCCGGCCCCAACTATCAGCCGGGCATCGAACTGCACGCCCGCCAGACCGTTTTCTCGGAAGGCTGTCGCGGCTCCCTGACCAAAGGTCTGTTTGCCAAGTTCAATCTGCGCGAAGGCGCCGATCCGCAAACCTACGGCATCGGCATCAAGGAACTGTGGGAAGTCCGCCCTGAAGTGCATCAGGCCGGCCTGACCATGCACACCGTCGGCTGGCCGGTGACGAGCGACGTGTACGGCGGCTCTTTCCTCTACCACCTGGAAAACAATCAGGTGTCGGTCGGCTTCGTGGTCGGCCTGGACTACAGCAACCCGAATCTGTCGCCCTACGAAGAGTTCCAGCGCTTCAAGACCCACCCGGAAATCCGCAAGTTCTTCGAAGGCGGCCGGCGCATCTCCTACGGCGCACGGGCACTCAACGAAGGCGGCTTCCAGTCCCTTCCCCGGCTCACTTTCCCCGGCGGCCTGCTGGTCGGCGACACCGCCGGCTTCCTCAACGTGCCGAAGGTCAAAGGCACCCACATGGTCATGAAGTCGGGCATCGAGGCCGCCGAAGCGCTGTTCGCCCACCTCACCACCGAAGGCCAGCACGGCAACGAAACCCTCGGCTACCCCGAGCGCCTCAAGCAAAGCTGGCTCTGGGACGAGCTCTACCAAGTGCGCAACATCCGTCCGAGCTTCCGCTGGGGGCTTTTCGGCGGTATCGCCTACAGCGCCATCGATACTTTCCTGCTCAAGGGCCGGGCACCGTGGACGCTCCACCACCACGCCGACCACACCCAGCTAAAGAAGGCGTCGGAATGCCCGCCCATCGTCTATCCTAAGCCGGACGGCAAAATCAGCTTCGACCGCCTGTCGTCGGTCTTCATCTCGGCCACCAACCACACCGAAGAGCAGCCCTGCCACCTGCGCCTCAAAGACGCATCGGTTCCAATCAGCATCAACCTGGCTCTCTACAACGCCCCGGAAACGCGTTATTGCCCGGCCGGCGTCTATGAAATCGTAGAAGCCCCGAGCGGCCCACGCATGCAGATCAACGCCCAGAACTGCCTGCACTGCAAAACCTGCGACATCAAGGATCCGACCCAGAACATCGACTGGGCCGTGCCCGAAGGCGGCGGCGGCCCGAACTACCCGAACATGTAGTCCCGGCAAGCCGACGCCGGCGAAAAACAACCAATTTCAAAAGGAGACGAACCATGACTGCATCGAGCCCGCCCGTAACCGAAACCAAAATCATCATGTCCGACCCCACCGCGCTGGGGGTGTTCGGCCTGTCGATGGTGACCTTCGTCGCCGCATCCCAGAAAATGGGCTGGACCACGGGCGCAACCTACCTGATTCCCTGGGCATTGCTGCTGGGCTCGATCGCCCAGATCTGGGCCTCGACCATCGACTTCAAGAAGAACAACTACTTTGGCTCCATCGTGCTCGGCGCCTACGGCTTGTTCTGGGCCGCGGTGGCGATGCACTGGGCGATCAGCCAGGGCTGGTTCGGTCCGCTCGATCCGGCCAAGGCCGATCCGCGCCAACTGGCCTATGCCTGTATCGGCTACTTCTTCTTCTCGCTGTTCATCATGGTCGCCGCGTTCGAAGTGAACAAGATGTTCGCGCTGATGCTGGTGCTCATCAACATCCTGCTGCCGTCGCTGGCGCTGTCGATCCTGGGCGTCAATCCGCCGCTGTTCTCGACGCTGGCAGCCTGGTCGGAACTCCTGATTTCGCTGATCGGCTTCTACACCGCCGGCGCACTCTTCCTGAACAGCTACTTCGGTCGCCCGCTGATTCCGCTGGGCAAGCCCTTCGGTTTCATCCGGAAAGGCCCGGCCAAGTAAGCCGACTCAACCTGGCGGGCAAGGATTTCGGGCGCGCAAAACCCGACTTCGTAGCCCATTCGGAGCCTTCGGGCTCCTTTTTTTTGCCCTGCGAACACGCGCGAGCCGTTTCCACCCCTCAAGGCGGAAGCGATCGTAAACGAAAAAAACCCGGCATTTGCCGGGCTTTCCATCGGAGACGCACGCTGAAGATCAGCATCCATCCCCGGTACCGCTGCCAGTCCGGCGCTTGCGCCCGACCGGCCATCCTGGATGGATTACTCCACCGGGACGATGTTGGCGGCTTGTTGACCCTTCGGGCCGGAGACGACGTCGAAAGTGACGCGCTGGCCTTCGGTCAGGGTCTTGAAGCCCTTGCCTTGAATAGCGGAGAAGTGGGCGAACAGATCGTCACCGCCGCTCTCGGGGGTGATGAAACCGAAGCCCTTGGAATCGTTGAACCACTTCACGGTACCTGCTGCCATTTTGAATATCCTTGAAAAAACTGAAAAAAACAGGGAATGCCCCTGAATAGGGCGAAACTCAAGAGGGCGGGGTGATGAAGGAAAGACTGCCGCAGGGCTGCGGGTACTGAACCAGACAACAACAACACTACTTGAAGATCGCGAGGACGGACTTTGCACTGTATCGATCGGCAATGCAAACACTATTTTATGGAAATATGAAAAAAACGCGTTTTCGCCCGTTTTAACCCCAGGACAGCCGGCGCTGCGACAATCCACCACATTCCACCGACCGGTCCGACACGCTAAATTCGCTGCTGGCCGACCGATGCCCGCCTTCCCCCGGCGCCCGAGTCACCCAGGCATCGGTCGGCCCTCTTACCGGCTGCGGCCGTCCCCGCTGCTCACTTCCGGCCCGTTCACCCCTTCGGCGATAATTGGCGGATGCATTCCGACTCGACCCAGCACCGTCCTCCCAGCTCCACCGACGCCCTGCGCCGCCTGATCGGTCTGCGCTGGCTGTCGATAGCGACGATGCTCGGCGTCCTGCTGACCGTTCCCCCGCTGCTCGACATCCCCCTGCCCCACCGCGCGCTGCTGCCGGTGGCTGCCGCGCTGCTGGTCGTCAATGGGCTGACGCGACTGCGGCTGTCGCACGTCGATGACGTGAGCGCCGCCGAACTCTTCATCCAGCTCTTCATCGATCTCGCCGCCTGGAGCGCCTTCCTGTATTTCACCGGCGGCGCCACCAATCCGTTGATCTCCCTGCTGCTGCCCCTCGTCGCCATCGGCGCCGCGACGCTCACCGCAGCCTGGGCCTGGACCCTCGCGGTGCTCGCGGTGGCCGCCTACTCGGTGCTATGGGATTTCAACGAACAGCTCGACATCTACGATTCCGGCCTCGCCGTGCATTGGCATCTGGCCGGCATGTGGCTCACCTTCGCCCTGTCGGCCGGCGTCATCGTCTGGTACGTGGTGCGGATGACCGCCGCCATCCGCCACCGCGATCTGGCGTTGGCCGCCGCCCGGGAAGCCCGTCTGCGCAACGAACGCATCGTCGCGCTGGGCAACCTCGCCGCCGGCACGGCCCACGAACTGGGCACCCCGCTGGGTACAATGGCCATTCTCGCCGGCGAACTGGCCCGCAACCCGGCCCTCGACGACGACACCCGCGCCGACGCCGCGCTGCTCGGCACCCAGATCGACCACTGCAAGACCATCCTCGGCGGCCTTACTCTGCGTGCCGGCAGCCTGCGTGCCGAAGGCGGCTCCGCCGTACCGGCCGACGCCTGGTTGCGCGCCATCGCCGACCGCTGGCGCAGCCTGCGCCCCCATGTGCCGCTCGCGACGCGCATCGATTGCGGCAACCCCGCCCCCGAACTGATCGCCGACACCACGCTGGAACAAGCCATCCACAATCTCATCAACAACGCTGCCGACGCCTGCCCCGAAAGGGTCGAATGCGAGGCCGAGATCGACGACGAGCGTCTTGTCGTCCGCGTCCTCGACCGCGGCCCCGGCATGCCCGGCGCCCTCCAGAACGGTCGCGCGTCGGTCGCCGAACCCGGCGCCGGCCTCGGCATCGGCCTGCTGCTCGCCTTCAGTGCCGTCGAGCGTTGCGGCGGCCACATCGGCTTCGCGCCGCGCCCCGGCGGCGGCACCGTTGCCACCCTCACCCTTCCCCTCGCCGCTCTTCGCCCCACCCGCCGCCCATGAACCAGGACGCTCCGCACATTCTCGTCATCGACGACGACCCCGCCTTCAACCGCGTGCTCACCCGCGCCCTTGGCCAGCGCGGCTTTGCCGTCTTCGGCGCCACCGACCCGGAAAGCGCGCTCGCCCTTGCCCGCGAGCACGAACCCGAATACGTCGTGCTCGACCTCAACATCGGCGGCAGCTCCGGCCTGCGCCTGATCGAACCGCTGCTGGCCGCCAACCCGGATTGCCGCATCCTCGTGCTCACCGGCTACGCCAGCATCGCCACCACCGTGGACGCCATCAAGCTCGGCGCCACGCAATACCTGGCCAAGCCGGCCGACGTCGACGCGATCCTCAAGGCGCTCAGCGCCACCGACGTGATCATCGACGACGGCGTGAGCGCCGGCCCGATGTCGGTGGACCGGCTGGAATGGGAGCACATCCAGCGCGTGCTGGCCGAGAACGACGGAAACATCTCCGCCACCGCCCGCGCCCTTAAAATGCATCGACGAACCCTGCAACGGAAGCTGGCCAAACGGCCGGTCAGAGAATGAAACCCACCGAAGACCTCGACGCACGCGTCCGACTCGACAAATGGCTGTGGGCAGCCCGCTTCTTCAAGCACCGCACCCAGGCCACCGAAGCCGTGGACGGCGGCAAGATCCAGCTCAACGAAGTACGGGTAAAGCCCGCGCGGGACGTAAAAATCGGCGACCGGATCGACATCCAGATCGCCGAAACGCATTACTGCGTGATCGTGAAGGGCATTGCCGACAAGCGCGGCAGTGCCGCCATCGCCCAGACGCTCTACGAAGAAACCGCCGACAGCGTCGCTGCCCGCGAAGCCCTGAGAGAGCAGCGCAAGCTCGCCGCCACGCCCGGCTCCGACCTCCACGGCCGCCCCACCAAGCGCGACCGGCGCCAGATGGGACGCTTTACCGGCGCCGGCTGAGGCCGCCGCGACGCGGCTTCAGAGCCCGATCGCCAGTGCCAGCGGCAGGAAGACCACCGCCATCACGTTGCCGATCAGCACCATCGAAGCCACCTTTTCAGGCTCCTGGTGATAGCGCTCGGCAAACATATAGTTCAGCACCGCCGGCGGTAACGCCCCGAACACCAGCAGCAATGCCCGCTCCCGCTCCGGCAACGGCACCACCGTCACCAGCACCACCGACAGTGCAAGGCCGATGGCCGGCCGCGCCACCGCGCCGATCAGCCCCAGACGGACCGACGGAATGCGCGACTCGGTGAGCCGCACGCCCAGCGCGAAAAGCATCAGCGGAATGGAGATGTCGCCCAGCATCTTGATCGCCAGCATCGCCGGCGGCCACACCTCGATGCCGGCAATGCCCACCGCTAGCCCGCTGATCGTGGCGATCACCGACGGCACCCGCCACACGCTCAGCAGCCGGATATCGTGATCCAGCAACCAGGCGCCGAAGGTGAAGTGCAGCAGGTTCGACACCATGAACATCACCACGGCCGGCGCCAGCGCCTGATCGCCGAAGGCCAGCACCGCCAACGGCAGGCCCAGGTTGCCACAGTTGTTGAACATCATCGGCGGCGCGAAGGTGCGCGGCGCCACCCCGATCAGCCGCGCCACACCCCAGCCGAGAAGCCCCGAACCGACCACCGCAACAAAGGTTGCACCGAGCAAGGGCAGGAATTCGGCGATATGGAAGGACTTGTTGGCCAACGCACCGAACACCAGCGCCGGCACGAAGACATCCATGTTGAGCTTGTTGGCTTGGGACAAATCCGGCCGCGACCGTCGTCCGACCAGAAAACCCACTGCGGTGATGGCGAACAGCGGAAAGAGAATGGAGATGATGCGCAGCAGCATGGCCGGAAACGGACGAATCCGCAAAGTGATGTCCGGACAGGTGCCGGTCGGGCGCCCATTGTAAAACCGGCCCATCGGGGCCGGCGTCGGGGTTTTCCCGGAGAAACGCGGGCGGGCGAGGCGTGCCCGCCCGACGGTTTACAGCACGTAGCGGGCCAGATCCTCCCGCTGGGCGAGCATCTCGAGACGGCCATCCACGTAGGCCGCATCGATCAACACCTTCTGCTCGCCCGCCTTGCCGGCCTCGAAGGCCAGCTCTTCGAGAAGCTTTTCCATCACCGTGTAAAGGCGACGGGCGCCGATGTTCTCGGTCTTCTCGTTCACCTGGAAGGCGATCTCGGCGAGGCGGCGGATACCTTCCGGCGCAAACTCCAGCACCACGCCGTCCGTTGCCAGCAGGGCTTCGTACTGGCGGGTCAGGCAGGCGTCGGTCTGCGTCAGGATGCACTCGAAATCCTCGACCGACAGGGAATCCAGCTCGACGCGGATCGGGAAACGCCCCTGCAATTCGGGAATCAGGTCGGACGGGCGCGACAGGTGGAAGGCGCCGCTGGCGATAAACAGGATGTGGTCGGTCTTCACCATGCCGTACTTGGTGCTGATCGTCGTACCCTCGACGAGCGGCAGCAGGTCGCGCTGGACGCCCTGACGCGACACGTCGGCGCCGTGACTGTCGGAGCGGGTGGCGATCTTGTCGATCTCGTCGAGGAAGACGATGCCGTTCTGCTCGACCATCCGCAGCGCCTCGGCTTTCACCTCCTCGTCGTTCACCAGCTTGGTGGCCTCCTCGTCGGCGAGCAACTTCATCGCTTCGCCGATCTTGAGCTTGCGGGACTTCTTCTTCCCGCCACCGATGTTCTGGAACATGCTCTGGAGTTGGCCGGAAAGCTCTTCCATGCCCGGCGGCGCGAGGATTTCGGCGCTCATGCCGGGCACAGCCACCTCGATCTCGACTTCCTTGTCGTCCAGCTCACCTTCGCGCAGCTTCTTGCGGAATTTCTGGCGGGTGGCGTTGTCCTCGGGCGCTGCGTCGGAGCCGAACCCCACCGTCGGCCGGGCCGGCGGCAGCAGAATGTCGAGGACGCGGTCCTCGGCGGCATCCATGGCGCGGTCGCGCACTTTCCGGGTGGCCTGCTCGCGGTGCGATTTGATGGCGATTTCGACGAGATCGCGAATGATCGTGTCCACATCGCGTCCAACATAGCCCACCTCGGTGAACTTGGTGGCCTCGATCTTGATGAAGGGCGCGTTGGCCAGACGAGCCAGACGACGGGCGATCTCGGTCTTGCCGACGCCGGTCGGGCCGATCATCAGGATGTTCTTGGGGGTGATTTCGCTCTTCAGCGGCTCGGCCACCTGGGCGCGCCGCCAGCGGTTGCGCAGCGCGACCGCGACGGCCTTCTTGGCCTTGCCCTGACCGACGATATGTTTGTCGAGTTCCGAGACAATCTCGGGAGGCGTCATCTGGGTCATTGGGGCCCCCTTCCGGCCAGGCGGGAGCATTCGCCCTTAAGGCGGCTTTGCGGACTCATGGCTTGAGCACCTCGATGATGTGGCTCTGGTTGGTGTAGATGCACAGGTCGCCGGCGATGGTCAGGGATTTCTTGACCACTTCTTCCGGCGTCAGTTCGGTGTTCTCGATGAGGCCGCGGGCGGCAGCCTGGGCATAGGCACCGCCGCTGCCGATCGCCACGATGCCCTGTTCGGGCTCCAGCACATCGCCGTTGCCGGTGATGATCAACGAGTTGTCCAGATCGGCCACCGCCAGCATGGCTTCGAGGCGACGCAGGGCGCGGTCGGTGCGCCAATCCTTGGCGAGCTCCACGGCACTGCGCAGCAGGTTGCCCTGGTGCTTCTCGAGCTTGGCCTCGAAGCGCTCGAAGAGCGTGAAGGCGTCCGCCGTGCCGCCGGCGAAACCGGCCAGGATGCGCCCTTGATACAGGCGGCGCACCTTGCGGGCGGTGGACTTGATGACGATATTTCCGAGTGTGACCTGCCCGTCGCCCCCAAGGGCCACGTGCCGGCCACGCCGGACCGAGAGAATGGTGGTGCCGCGATATTGTTCCATCGGATCGATGTGGGGATGAAAAAAGGAATTACAAGGCCGGCAGAAAGCCGGCCCGACAAAACAGAAACGACGTGAAAACCGGGGCGCTCAGCCGCGCAGTTCGATGCGGGCGACCTGATGCAGCCCCATCACCTGCATGAGCGCAGCCACCATCGAGTTGACGCCCTTCAACACGACCAGACGCCCCTTCATGTTCAGTTGCGAGATGATGTTGAACAAGGTGCCGGCCGACACGAAATCCATCCGCCGCAACCCTCTGCAATCGATTTCGACCTTGGTCTTCTCGCCCGCAAAAGCGGTGATGTTGCGCAGCGCAGCGGTGTTCGGCCCGACGATCTCACCTTCCAGCGTGTAGATCTGGTTCATCGTCGCATCGACGGCTTCGGCGCCGGTCTGGCTGGCGGTGACGGTGGGCGGCGGCTCCCAGGACGGCGGCGACTCTTCGAAGGTCATGGCATATTCGACGGCCAACTCTTCGAAGTGTTCCTGCTGGTCGGTGTACTGCAGGATTTCCAGCAGCAGCAGCCAGAGAGTCTGGTTTTCGCGCTTGCCGTTCGTCACCTGACCGCCAAGGATGTTCGCCAAGTGGCTGGCGCCCGACAAGGACAGCTTGATCTTGGCCCGCCGCAAACCCCGGACCGCCCTCAGCAAAAGCTCGGCACCGGCGTTGTCGACACTGGTCAGGCGGGCCAGATCGACACGCAGCGCGCCGGCACGCATGCCGATCTGAATCAACTGGGCAAACTGCGCCGCGGCCTGCCCGCCAAGCTGGCCGGAGAGGTTGACCGTTTGCACTTTCGGCCCGTCCGGGCGGGAAACAGGGGAAGACAGATCCTGCCACGCCGGGGGCGAACGCTCGAATTCGGTGGCAAAGGCCAGACTAAGCTGCTCGAAACGCTCCCGCTGCGCGGTCAGGCGCATCAGATCGAGCAGCATCGACCACAAATTGAAACGGGCTTCGGGGGTGTCAATCGTTTCCAGGGCGTTCTCGAGAACCAAGCGCGCTTCGTCGTCGCCGCCGTTGGCGTACAGGATGGCGGCTTCCTCGGCAGGAGGCGCCATCTCGTCGACGCCCTCTTCCACGTGCACCTTGTCGGCATACTGGGCGAGCACGCGGTTCAGGTCGCCGCCGGCAATGGTGAAATCGTGGGGCGGCGCCTCGCTCCGCGGGGCGGCCGGACGAGGCCGGGCGGACGAAGGCATGGATGAGGACGCAGCGCCGGAACTCGTCCGGGAGCGGGGTACGGTGCTTCCGGCAGGAACAGGCTTTTTGCCGAAAAACGGTAACGCCACTCGCACACTCCCCGGGTAATTAAATTCGAATTATTAGGATATCACTCAACATGACATCCCCTCCGTGATTTACATCCTGTCCGAATTCACACTGGACATCACAGAAAGCATAACCAGAAGCACTGCGCATACCGGCCCGAATGGCTGGTCGAAACCCAGCGACGCCGCAAAGGAAACGCAATATCCCCCCATCCCGATGACCGACGACAGCACGAGCCCCGCCCGCCAACTGGCGGCAAAGCGGTAAGCGATGAGAGGTGGCACGAACACCAGCGCGAAGGCCGCCATCACACCGAGGCTGATCGTCGCCAGCGCCACGGCCAGACCGGCAAGGAGATCGAACAGCATCAGCCGCGGACGGGCATCGCGCCCTCGGGCCCGGTAGAACTCGGGGAACAGGCGCCCGAGCAGGAGCGGCTTCGACAACCAGGCCAGCAGAGGCACGACCACCGCACAGGCAACACCGGCGGCCAGCAGGTGGCCTTCGCCGGTGAAATACAACTGTCCGTCGAAAAGGGCGTGGCCGGCCTGCTCGGCAAGCGGGTGATTGGCCACCAGCAACACGCCCCCGCCCCAGGCAAGCAGCATCATCGACGCGTATGCGCCGGCGCCGGCGCGCGCCATCAGCCCCTTGGCGAGGGCCGCCAGCAGCGCCGCCAGCGCGCCGCCGGCCAGCATCGGCCAGCCGGTGACCATCGCCAGCAAGGCGCCGGCCGATGCCATCTGGGCGAAAGCCAGCGCCGCCAGCCATTCGTTGCGCAGGCGCAGATACATGCCGATCGGCGGCAACAGCGCCGCAAGCAGCAAGCCGGTAAAGAAGGGCACCCGAAACAACGGATCGAAGAGCAGATCGAAACTCATGAGAACTCCCCAGACGCGGCGCGCGTCCTCGCAAAGCCGCGGTTTGCGTTCCTGGCGTGGCGCCGCCGGCTCATGCGCCCACCTCGACGACCCGCGTGCATACGCCGTCGATCAGCCCGTGATCGTGGGACACGATCACGATGCCCTGCCCAGAATGGGCTCGACCGAGCCAGTCCGCCAGAAAGGCGACGCCGGCACGGTCGAGGTTGTTGGTCGGTTCGTCGAGCAGGACCAGATCTGCCGGCGCAGCGAGACAAGCCCACAGGCGCAGAAACTGCAGCTGACCGCCGGACAGGCGGTCGAGGCGCTGATCGAGACGTCCGGCCAGCCAGGGCGGCAAGCCGTCGGGCGTGGCGCCGGTCAGACGCAGCAACTCGCGTCCGGTCAGCGGCACGCCGCGCAGGTCGTCGAAACCCTGGGCCTGATGGGAAATCGCCAGCCCCGGAGCCTTTTCCACCTTGCCGCCAAACACCCGGACGCCGCCCCACAGCGCCTTGAGCAGCGTGGACTTGCCGGCGCCGTTGGGTCCGGCAAAGCCGAGGATTTCGCCCCGGCGCAGCTCGAAACCTAAAGGGCCGGCCACCGGCGTTGCATAGCCGGCGACAAGCCCGGTCACGCGGAGCAGGATTTCCCCCATTCGGCCTCCTACTTCAGTGCGGCGAGCAGACGCCGGACGGTGTCGTCGAAGAGCCCGAAGAGATCGTTCGCCTCGGCCGAGCCGCCCACCGTGAAGGGCAACACCACCACCGGAATATGCGCCCGTTCGGCCAGCCAATCCGACGCCGTCGGCCGCGTGTAGGCCGGGCGCAGGATCATCCTGGCCGGTGTCGCCTTCTGACGTTCGAGGATGCCGGCCAGTTGCGTGCTGCCCGGCTCGACGCCCGGCTTGGGCTCCAGCGCGCCGAGCTCCTTCAGCCCGAGCCAGTCCGAGAGATACGGAAAGGCCCGGTGCTGAACCCACACCGGCGCCCCGCGCAGGGATGCGGCGGCCTGCTCCCAGCGGACCAGTGCGGCTTTCCATTTATCGGCGAAACGCGCCAGATTGGCCTTATAGACCGCAGAGCCGGCCGGGTCGACCAGCGCCAGTCGGGCCGCTAGCGCATCGGCCACCTTCAGGATATTGCGCGGGTCGAGTTGCAAGTGCGGGTTGCCACCCGGATGCACGTCGCCGTCGGCGCGGTCGAGGCGGACCGGCACTTCGAGCAGGCGCACCGCAGTCGCGGCTTCGAAATAGCCCGGCTGGCCAGGCTGTATGGCGGCGTTGCCGGCCTCACGCAGCACCATCGGCAGCCAGCCGATCTCCAGCTCGGCGCCGGTGGCCACCACCAGCTGACTGCTCCGTGCGCGCGCGATCAGCGACGGCCGCGCCTCGATGCGATGAGGGTCTTGCAGCGCGTTGGTGGCAGAGAAGACGTTCACCCTGTCGCCGCCGACTTCCCGCGCCAGCGCAGCCCATTCGGGCACCGTGGCGAAAACGTTGATGGCCGCCGCGGCCGGAAAAGCGAGCACGGCGAGAAATAGCGCCGCGAGGCGCAGAATCGTTTTGATCAGCATTGTTGTATTCCTCAGAACTTGTGGGCGCCGTGGGCACCGAGGCTCATGACGTACTGCAGCCACACCTGGTTGTCGGACTCGCCGTCGCGGGATTTGTCGCGGGCCAACTGCAGGCGCAGGCGCGAGAACTCCGACGGCGACCAATCGAGCATCGCCGACTGACGGGTCGGGTTGTAGCCGGCAAGAATGGGCAGGCCCGCCGGGTCGAGCGTGCCGAGATCGGCGGTGCCGCTGCGCAGCCAGTCGCCGCGGACGCCGACCCGCCAGCGCGGCATGAATTGATACACCGCCTGCAGATAGCTGCCGGACTGGCGGAACCGCGCCGCCGAACTCGCCTCGCCGGCGCCGCCCACGTCGTAGGCGAGTTCGCCGGTTTCGCGCCGCAGCAGGTATTCGCCCTGCAGTTTGAGGTTGGTCACGCTGCTGTTGCCGTTGGGCGCCCATTTGTAGACGAAATCGGCGATCCAGGTCTGGCTGCTTCCGGAGAAAGCTTTGGTCGGATTTTGGTCGCCGAACTGCCGCTCCCGCGGATTGGCGCGCACGTGCGACAAGCCCACCTGCCAGGCCGACGAATCGCCGATATCGCCGCCCAGATGCGCAAAGGCCGTCCACAGGCCGGCGCCGTTGGCCTTGCGCTCGGCGCCGGGGAAGCTGCCGCCGTTGGCCACCTCGGCCCCGAACTCCATGAACAGATCGGTCGGCGCCACCCAGCGCAACTGCACGCCGTCGTTCTGCACCCGATAACCGAAGAACGCCTTGTAGGCCAGCGGCGCGTCGGCAAAATCCCACTCGTGGGGGTGCTGCTGATTGATGTAGCCCACGCCGGAGAGGAAGCGCCCGAACTTCATCTTGAAGCCTTCCGGCAACGCCAGGGTTTCGACGCTTGCCTCCTCCACATTGACGACGCCCGCGCCATCTTCCTCGGCCAGCGAAAAGCGGGCATTGCCGCGGAACAGGTGATCGACATTGGCCGATATGGCCAGCTCCGATTCGCCCAGCGAGAAGCCTTTGCGCGGGGGGCCGACTTCGCCGCCGGACGGAATGAAACCGTCGATGCGATAGGACGACGGATCGCGCTGGAAGCGGGTGAGCTTGCTGTCGAGAATCAAGGACACCGAAGGATTGAAGGCGCTTTCGGCAGCCGGACGATTGACCGTGCCGCCCGCCTCCGTCCGTGCCTCGGCGACGGATCGGGCCGCCGCGCTGGCGGTCGTGCCGGCTTCGGCGGCGGCCGTGGCAGCCGAAGCGCTGCGCGTTTCCGCTTCGGCGAGGCGCCGCTCCAGCGCGTCGATGCGCTGCTGGTAGTTGTCGCGCAGCTCGCGGAGCTGCTCGCGGAGTTGTTTCAGATCGGCCTCGGTGGCCGCGGGGGATGCTGCGAAGGCGGCGGCCGGAAAGGCAGCCAGGGCCGCGCACAGCGCAGCCGGACGTACAAAAGTCATGCTCGGTTCTCCAGTCGGATCGGTCCGATGAAAAGACGTTGCCGGCGCGGGACAAACCGGCGCCGGTCAACGATTCGGAAACAGGCTCAGACGGAAGAAAGCGGCGGACCGCGATTGTGAGGGCGGGGCAGACGGCGCTGCGGCGCCGCGACAGGGGAATTGTCCGGAACGACCGGAGACAGGGTCTCCACCGCCAGCAAGGGCGGCGAGGACGGCAGAGCCGACGCCAGATCGGCGGCGGCCAGACACAGCAGGCATTGTTCGTGACGCAGTGACGCCGGCGCGCCGCCCTCGTCGGAGGACGAAACGCTCGCCTCCGCGCCGCCCCGCGTCGGCAATGACAATTCGCCCAAGTGGCCAAGCGCATGCGCGGCCGCAAAAACCTGGGCGCACACCAGCAGCAGCGCCAGCAGGCTGCGGAAGATCGCGGAAGGACGGCGGCCGAAGCGGATCATGCGGCAGCCAGCGGAGCGACGGCGCAGAAGCAGGCGAAGGCCCGATCGACAAGGTCGCGCTCGAGATCGCGGACGATGAAGACCAGCCGGGTCGAGCGATCGTCATCCGGCCAGGCCGGCAGCGCAGCTTCCGGATAGCGCAGGTGATGGACACACTGGACGACCCGCGGCACATCCTCGCCACGCACATTCACGATGCCCTTTACCCGCAGCAGGCGATCTCCGCAAAGACTCTGCAGGGTGTCGAGCGCGGAGGAGAAATCGCCCCAGCCGACCGGCGACTCGATGCGCACCACAAAAGCATGGGTGCCCGCGTCGTGCCGGGCCGAATCCACCGATCCCGTGCGGCGCCGGGGCGCATACGGATTGCGGCGGGCCGCGGCGGAAACCGCTTCGTCCGCCAGCCAGCGCGCGACGTCGGCGGATTTGGCGGTCGGATTCCATAACCCGCAGTCGAGCACCGCGGCGGGCTCCACCACGCCACCGGAAACCCTGAACTGCGGCGCACCGGGGTTGAGTCCGGCAAGGGTTGCGGCAAGCGCATCGACGGCTTCCGGCGCCGCCTGATCGCACTTGGTGATCAGCAAACGGTCGGCCATGGCGGCCTGTTTGACCGCTTCCGGCTGGCGAACGAGCTGTTCGGCGCCGAAAACCGCATCGACCGCCGTGACGACGCCGTCGAGGCGATAACGTTCGGCGATGAAGAAATCCTGCATCAGCGTGAAGATCACCGGCGCCGGATCGGCCAAACCGGTGGTTTCGATGACGATGCGATCGAGGGCCGGCAACTGCCGACGCAGGCGGCGCATGAAGACATCCTTCAGCGCCCGCGCCAGATCGCCGCGGACGGCACAGCAGATGCAGCCGGATTCGAGAAGAACGACATCCTCGTCGATCTTCTCGACGAGGAGATGGTCGATCGGCACTGCGCCGAACTCGTTCATGAGCACCACCGTGCCGGCCAGGGCAGGCTGGCGCAGCAGGTGATTGAGCAGGGTGGTTTTGCCCGAACCGAGAAAGCCGGTGAGCAGGGTGACGGGAACGCGTGTCGCCGGGGCGGTCATGGTCGTGGCAGGCCGGGCCGGCGAAGCAGGGTCAACGCGGAGATCGGACACCGAGCGGGAAGGAATTACTCCCCGTACAGTTTCTGGGTGCGCTCGCGACGCTCCTGGGCGTCGATCGACAGCGTGGCGGTCGGGCGAGCCAGCAGACGGCCGATGCCGATGGGGTCGCCGGTTTCCTCGCACCAGCCGTATTCGCCTTCGGCGATGCGCTCAAGGGCTTCCTCGATCTTCTTGATCAGCTTGCGCTCACGGTCGCGGACGCGGAGCTCAAGCGCATGCTCTTCCTCCACCGTGGCACGATCGGCCGGATCGGCGACGAGTTCGTTCTCCCGCAGATTGGCACCGGTACTGGCAGCGTTTTCAAGCAGCTCGTCCCGCATCTTCGACAGACGCAACCTGAAGAACTCCAGCTGCGCCGGGTTCATGTAATCCTCTTCCGGCATGACCAGGATCTCGGCCTCGGTCAACAGCTTGTCTTTGCTTGTGGTGGTGGCAACCATGTCTCATTCCTCCCTTGAATCGACTGTCGGGCTCGGGTGCCGGCGGCAACCTGCATTTCGGCCCCCGCGTTGTCGGCCCGTCTTGCGACTCTTGCATGACTTGCGGCGCATTGCGCCACAAATTCCCCGGCGCACTGGCGCCTTTTGCTGCGGCCGATGCACAAAACGCACCAGCCTACCATCAAGGGCGCGATTCTATGCACAGGATCGCCGCAATTACAACGGTTCCCGCGCATGTAAATGTGCCGCACCTACATTCTGAAACACTGAATCTACCGCGTTGTTTCGGATCGGGGCGACTCGTGCGTTAAAATGTTGCGATGCATTTCACGAACGACCCCGCGATGGCCACGAACAGGGCGTCCACTTCGTCCATCTCGTCCTTCTCGCTGCCGGTTCGGGTGTACTACGAAGATACCGACGCCGGCGGCGTGGTGTACTACGCCAACTACCTCAAATTCTGCGAGCGCGCCCGCACCGACTGGCTGCGCGCGATCGGCTTCGAGCAGGGCCGCCTTTCTGCAGAGGATGGCGTCGTATTCGTCGTGCGCTCCGTGAAAGCCGACTATCTGCAGTCCGCCGTGCTCGACGACCTGCTGGAGGTCGTCACCACGATTGCCCGGCTCGGCCACGCCAGCGTGGTTTTCGCCCAGAAAATCCTGCGCGGCGACCAGGCCGTCTTCGACGCCCAGATCACCATCGCCTGCATCAACCTCACTTCGAAACGCGCAACCCCGATCCCACCCGCTGTCCGCGCACAGTTCGCAACCCTGGTTTAAACCGATGAACGTCACCGAAGACCTATCCATCCTGTCCCTGATCTCCAACGCGAGCCTGCTGGTCAAGCTCGTGATGGCGCTGCTCGGCACCGTTTCCTTCATGTCCTGGTACTGGATCTTCCGCAAGTGGTTCTCGATCCGCGAATCCAAGAAGAAGACCGACCTCTTCGAGCGCGACTTCTGGAGCGGCGGCGACCTCAACGCCCTGTACCAGAGCGCCGCCACCGGCCGCCACGAAGCCGCCGGCATGGAGCGCATCTTCGAGGCCGGCTACCGGGAATTCGCCAAACTGCGCGGCAAGAGCCTCGACCACGGCGCCATCATGGACGGCGCCCGCCGCGCCATGCGCGCCACCTATCAACGCGAGGTGGACGACCTCGAAGCCCACCTGGCCTTTCTCGCCTCGGTCGGCTCGGTGTCGCCCTACGTCGGCCTGTTCGGCACCGTCTGGGGGATCATGAACGCCTTCCGCGGTCTCGCCAATGTGGGCTCGGCCACCCTCGCCCACGTGGCGCCGGGCATTGCCGAAGCCCTTGTCGCCACGGCCATCGGCCTCTTCGCGGCGATTCCGGCGGTGGTGGCCTACAACCGCTTCGCCCACGACATCGACCGCATCGCGATCCGCTTCGAGAGCTTCACCGAAGAGTTCCTGAACATCCTCCAGCGCCAGCTGCGCTGACCGGAGCCCCGCCGCCATGCG
>CALMXT010000173.1 GCA_937871125.1 uncultured Zoogloea sp.
ACTGGGTGACGCTCACCGCGCCGTGGCGCTTGGAGAGCTTCTGGCCGTCGTCGCCGAGAATCATCGACAGGTGGGCGTACTGCGGCACCTCGGCGCCCAGCGCCTTGAGGATGTTGATCTGGCGCGGGGTGTTGTTGACGTGGTCGTCGCCGCGGATGACCTGGGTGATGCCCATGTCCCAGTCGTCCACCACCACGCAGAAGTTGTAGGTCGGCGTGCCGTCGGCGCGGGCGATGATGAGGTCGTCCATCTCGGCGTTGCCGATCTCGATGCGGCCCTTGACCAGATCGTCCCAGGCGACGACGCCATCCGTCGGGTTCTTGAAGCGGATCACCGGCTGCACGCCGGCCGGCGGTTCGGGCAGCACCTTGCCGGTTTCGGGACGCCAGCGGCCGTCGTAGCGGGGCTTTTCGCCGCGGGCACGCTGGGCTTCGCGCAGGGCGTCGAGCTCCTCCGGCGGCATGTAGCAGGGATAGGCGGTGCCGGCGGCGAGCATCTGCCGGATGACTTCCTTGTACCGGTCCATGCGCTGCATCTGGTAGAACGGGCCTTCGTCCCAATTGAGATCGAGCCAACTCATGCCGTCGAGAATGGCCTGCACGGCTTCGGGCGTGGAGCGGGCCACGTCGGTATCCTCGATGCGCAGGATGAAATCGCCGCCGTGACGCCGGGCGTAGGCCCACGAGAACAGCGCCGTGCGCGCCCCCCCGATGTGCAGATAGCCGGTGGGGCTGGGGGCGAAGCGGGTGCGGACGGTAGAGGCCATGACGAAAATCCGGGAAAGCGTGAAACCCGGCATTTTACGCAAAGCGGCGCCAACCGGCCGACTGGAAAGTTCAGATATCGATATCCACGTAGACGCCGTTGTGATCGCTCAGCCGCCGTCCGTCGATTCGCCCCTCCCAAACCCCGATACCGCGCACCCGCGGCACCAGCGTGTGCGAGGCGCACAGATGATCGATGCTGGCCCGCGACAAACCGTGAGTCAGCCTGAAATCCTGCTCAGTCAGGTACCGAAGACCGGCTTCGCGGAGTGCATCGCCCAATTCGGCCACCGCCCGCTTGTCCTCGTACCATCCGCTGCCATCGCGGCTCTGGTTGAAATCGCCACCGATCAGCAACGGCAGATCGGGAAAGTCGCGCGCCAGCCGGAGCCAGTCCTGCCGCTGCTCGGCGATGTACTTGCGGTGTTCGGCCCAGCGCGGCGACGCTGAATCGGGGCCGCGATCGTTGGCGTAGGTGATCAGCGTTGCGTAAGCCAGCACGGAAGCGCCGGGCGTGCGGATTTCGGCGCACACGGAAAACTCCGGATTCCATGTTTCGATTGTCTGGACGAAGGGCCAGCGCGAGACCAGCGTCGAGAAGTTCTCGCCCGGCGCGTGATAGCCCGCCATCGGCCGCGTTGCCAGCGCGTGGTAGCCGGGCGGCACGATCCCGGCATGTGTCTCGGTAAGGAACCAGATGTCGGCATCGACATGCCCGATCCGGGCCAGCCGGGCGGCATTTTTGAGGTGTCCGTTGGTCCTCGGACGCTCGAGATTCCAGGCTGCGATTCGCATTTCACGCCCTCCAGACGTACAAAAGCCCGGCTAACCGGGCTTTCGGAATCGAACCGGGAAACGGCTCAGATCGCCGATTCGTTGGTCTCGCCGGTGCGGATGCGCACGACTTGTTCGACCGGCATCACGAAGATCTTGCCGTCGCCGATCTTGCCGGTGCGGGCCGCCTTGATGATGGCCTCGACGGCCTGTTCGACCACATCGCCTTTCACAACGACTTCGATCTTGATCTTGGGCAGGAAATCCACAACGTACTCGGCGCCACGATACAGCTCGGTGTGGCCCTTCTGCCGGCCAAATCCCTTCACTTCGGTAACGGTCAGGCCGGTGATGCCGACTTCGGACAAGGCTTCGCGCACTTCGTCGAGTTTGAAGGGCTTGATCACGGCTTCGATTTTTTTCATATGCGGTCTCCTGGAAACGATCCGGCATTTTAGCCGGAATAGTCGGCCCGGCAGATGCCGGGCATCTTTTTATGCGTCGCGGTAGCGGGAAGTGATCGGATAACGCCAGTCCTTGCCGAAGCCGCGCTGGGTGACGCGCACCCCGGGCGGCGCCTGACGGCGCTTGTATTCGTTGCGCTTGAGCATCGCCACGGTGCGGTACACATCGGTTTCCGGGTAGCCGCGGGCGACCATCTCGCGGGGCGACAAATCCTCTTCCATGTAGGCCGCGATGATCGCATCGAGCACTTCATAGGGCGGCAGGGAATCCTGGTCGCACTGGTCGGGCTTGAGCTCGGCAGAGGGCGGACGGGTCAGGATGTTGTCGGGGATCACCGGCCCGCCGGGCTGGGCGTTGCGCCACGCGCAGAGGCGATAGACGAAGGTCTTGTAGATGTCCTTGATGACCGCGAAACCGCCGGCCATGTCGCCATAGAGCGTGGCATAGCCGGTGGCCATCTCGCTCTTGTTGCCGGTGGTGAGCACGATGGCGCCGGTCTTGTTGGAGAGCGCCATCAGGAGCATGCCGCGGATGC
>CALMXT010000174.1 GCA_937871125.1 uncultured Zoogloea sp.
AGCGCCGGCATGCCGTCGGCAGCGGCGCGGGCGATGGCGGCATCCACCTGCACGATCCCGTCGGAGATCGAGTACTCGGTGTGCAGGCGCAGGTGGATGAAACGGGGGGCGTGGGAAGCGTGGGATTCGGACATCCGGCAATTTTACCTTCCGCCCGGCTGCGGTTTCACCCCTGCCCGGAGATTTCTCCGTCCGGTGCATCGAGCCGGCTTACCAGCAGTTGGTCGATGCGGTGGTTATCCACGTCCATCACCTCGAAGCGGTAGCCCCCGAACTCCACCCGATCGGTGCGCCGGGGAATCTTGCGCAGGTGGTACATCATGAAGCCGGCGATGGTCTCGTAGTTCTCGCTGCCGTTGCCGTCGTCGAGGTCGAACACGCGCATCACGTCGGCCGCCGCCGTGGCGCCATCCACCAGCCAGCTGCGCTCGTCGCGGCGGACGATCTGCTCTTCCTGGGCCTGTTCCACGTCGGAACCGACCAAGGCCCGGAAGATGTCGTTGAGGGTGATGACGCCCACCACCAGCGCGTATTCGTTGATGATCACCGCGAAATCCTCCCGCGCCTCGCGGAAGCGCTCCAGCACTTCGGCGAGGGTCAGGGTATCGGGCAGCGCCAGCAGCGGGTTGATCGGCGCGTCGGCCTTCATCGACAGGGATTGGCCCGCCAGCACCCGGTTGAGCAGATCCTTGGCGTCCACGTAGCCCACCACCGTATCGATCGTCCCGTCGCAGACCGGAAAACGGTTGAAGGGGCGGGAGCCGATCTTCTGACGGATGCTCTCCTCGCTCTCCTGCAAGGTGAAGAACACCACGCTGTCGCGGGTGGTCATGGCCGACGGCGCGCTGCGGAAATCCAGCCCGAAGACGTTCTCGATCAACTCGTGCTCCTGTTCGGCCAGCACGCCGGCGTCGGCTCCGGCCTGAACCATCGCGACGATCTCGTCCGGCGTCATCGTGTCGTTACGGACAGTGGGCAGGCCGAACAGCCGGAACAAGGCGTTGGCCGCCTCGTTGTAGAGCCACAGCAAGGGACGCAGCCAGCGGATCAGGAAAGCCATCGGCCCGGCCACGGCCATCGCCAGCTTTTCCGGCGAAGCCATGCCCAGACGCTTGGGCATGAGGTCGGCAAACAGAATGAACAACGAGGTGACCAGGGTGAACGACAGGGTGAAAGCCGCCGTCTCCAGATGCTCGGCCGGCACCAGCGGCGCAAGAAGCCCGGCCAGCCAGGGCGAGAACGCCCCTTCGCCGACGATGCCGCCCATGATCGCGACCGCATTGAGCCCGATCTGCACCAGCGTGAAGAACTGCCCCGGCTGCGCCTGCAAGGCCAGCACCCGAGCGGCCGCCGGATGGCCTTCGTCCACCAGCACCGTCAGGCGCGTCTTGCGCGACGCGGCAATCGAAATTTCGGACAGGGAGAAAAAGGCGCTGATCGCCACCAGACACAGCATCAGCAAGACTTGTTGAAAAAGGCTCATGACGTCTCCACGACCGGGGCGCCCGCTACCGGTTGGCCGCCTCCGTGGATTTTCGCAGGCGCATCTGCAGCAAGATGTTGTCCGCCTGCACCTGCAAGGTCCGGGAGCGCTCGATCCAGACCGCCTGACGGGTTTCGAGCGCCTGCACCAGCGCCTTCAACGCATCCCGGCGAGCCGTGGCGTAATGCACCAGATCGTCCCGCTGCCAGTCCTGGCCGGCCGGTGCCTGACGCCACGACAGCTGATTGATCTCGCGATCCCAGCGGGGAATGAAATCGCGCTCGAGCTTGTCGATGGCATCCGCCTCGGAAACGCGCCGCAAGCGCAGCGCTTCCATCAGCGCCGCCTGCTCGCGCAGCAATTCCTGTTCTTCGAGGGCAAATTGCTGGATTGTCTGCTGGTAGGCGGAATCGATTTCGAACTTGCGCACCACCTGGGGCGCCGTCTGCCACAAGCCGGCGCCCAGCACCGCCACAACGGCAAGGCCCGTCAACGTCCGGGGCGTCAGCCAGCGCACCGGCTGCGGCGCGACGATCGGCTGGGCGAAGGCCGCTCCGAGAACCATCCCGCCGATCAGACCGCCAAGGTGCGCCGCGTTGTCGATACCGGGAATCGAAAAACCGGCAAACAGCGAATAGCCGATGAAGCCGAGCGTACCCGAACGCATCTCGCGGAAAATCTCGACCGGAACCGAACCACGCTGCAACAGCAGATAGGACAGCAAGGCGCCATAGACGCCGAAGATCGCCCCCGACGCCCCCACGCTCACCGGCCCCGGTTTCCACCACAAACTGGCCAGATTGCCGAGCAGACCCGCCGCAACGTAGATCACCAGAAAACCGACCCGTCCGAACAGGCGCTCGACCACCTGCCCGGCCTGGTGCAGCGCGAGCATGTTGAGCCCCACGTGGAGCAGCCCTCCATGCAGGAAAAGCGCCGTGAAGAGGCGCCACTCCTCGCCCTTCTGGACCAAGGGCGCAAAATTTCCGCCGGCCCGGATCAGCAGATCGGACGGGATCTGCATCGGGTTCATGGCCACCACGGCCAACAGCACGAAGATGCCCGCATTGACGAAAACCAGGGCGCGGGTCACCGCGGCCCGCTCGACGCGGGAAAACAGGATGTTGATGAAGGTATCTTGGTTCAAGACGGAAGTTGAGGCGGCGTCGGGCAGGAAGCCGGATTATACGCAGGGACAGTCGCCGGACATCCCGGCGCTTCTCGCCGACTCCGCGCCCGATTGCCACACAATCCACCAAGCACAGCGCACAGAGCGCCCTGTCAATATAGAATGCGACGCTAAATCAATCATCTTCCGGACGCCATGATCCATGTTCTCAAACATGTCGAATCGATAACCCAGCACCGGGACCGAACCCTGTTGGAACTCGGCGTCGCCTCTGCGCTGTTTGAGTTGGTGAAGGCCCAGGAGGTCAATATCTACAGGGTCAGCAGCGAGCGCGACAGCCATTTTCTCGAACGCATCACCCACGTAGGCGCGGACGGATTGCGCTACGTGTCGGAATTCGACGACGTCGACGCCGTCGTACCGCTCGCCACGCGCCCCGAAATGGTGGCCTGCGTCGAACATAGCCAGATCGTCCGCCGCCTGACCCAGGATGGCAGCCATGTGCATTGCTTTCCGATCGGCGGAGAGCGGGGCGTGCTCGGCGTACTCGAAGTCAGACGCGACAAACCCCTCGCCGACGACGACCTGGGCACGGCGGAGGGTTTCCTCGGCCTGTACCGCAATTATCTGAAGCTGCTCGATTACAGCGAACGCGACACCCTCACCGGGATGCTCAACCGCAAGACCTTCGACGAAAATCTCAGCAAGATCCTGATCGGCATGGCCGCCAGCCAGGCCGATGGCGAGGCCTCCGACCGCCGCCGCGGACGCCCCCAGGAAGACGGCAGTTTCTGGCTGGCCGTGGTCGACCTCGATCACTTCAAGCGCATCAACGACCAATTCGGCAATTTATACGGCGACGAAGTCCTGCTGCTGCTCGCCCGCATCATGCGCGACAGCTTCCGCCACCAGGACAAGGTGTTCCGCTTCGGCGGCGAGGAATTCGTGGTGGTGCTCAAGGCCGTCTCCGAAGACGAAGTCCGCGCCGCCCTCGAACGCTTCCGCGTGGCCGTTGCCACCTACCCCTTTCCGCAAGTGGGCCAGGTGACGGCAAGCATCGGCTACACCTGCATCCACGCCGACGACACAATTCCCGAGATCGTCGGCCGGGCGGACGAAGCCCTTTACGTGGCCAAGGACAACGGTCGCGATCAGATTGCCGGCTACGAAACCCTGCGTGCCGCCGGGAAGATCGCCACCCGCGAAAAACCCGCCAACGACATCGAACTGTTTTAAGGCACCGGGTGCCGCCCGTTTCCGGCAGCGGCAATCCGGCCCTGCCGGAACCGGCCCGCGCAGGGCTTACTTGGCGGCCGCCTGGGCCGGGAGTTCCTTCAACGCCTGTTTGCGCTCACCGTCGGCGGCGAAGATCAGGCCTTGCTGCTCGACGCTCAAGGGCGCCTTCAAATCCCGCTCCAGCGAACTGTAAATGCGCGGCAGACGGTCGGTGAGCCGACCCTTGGCCGGAATCGCCCTGAGCACCTGATCGTGGGTCGCGCCGGTGATGCTCATCACTTTTTGCACGAAATTCTCCTCGATGCGCCGGGTTTCCGCCTGCATGAAGGCAACCTGCCCAGGCGTCAGCTGGACTGCCGGCGGCACCGGTGGCGCAGCCTGGACCGCAGCAACGGGCGCAAGAAGGGACACAGCAAGAGCCAGGGCTCGAAGGCCCCGGCGACGGTTCTCAACTTTCATTTTCACGGAATCAAGACACTCGAACCGGTCGTCCGCCGCGCTTCCAGCTCACGGTGGGCGATAGCGGCATCCTTAAGCGGATAACGCTGGTTGATCGAAAGGCGAACCTGACCGGACGCCACGACAGCAAACAACTCGCCGGCCATCTCCAGCAGATCCCGACGCCGGGCGGTGTAGTGGAAAAGCGTCGGCCGGGTCAGGAACAGCGAGCCCATCCTGCTCAGCAGCGCGGGCTCGAAAGCCGGCACCGGGCCGGACGCGTTGCCAAAGGTCACCATCATGCCCAGCGGCCTCAGGCAGGCCAGCGAATCCATGAAAGTATCCTTGCCGATGGAATCGTAGACGACCGGCACGCCCTCGCCATCGGTGATTTCACGAACACGGGCAGAAACGCTTTCGCGCGTGTAGATAATGGTGTGATCGCAGCCATGCCGGCGCGCCAGTTCGGCCTTGGCGTCGGAACTCACCGTACCGATCACCGTCGCGCCGAGCGCCTTGGCCCACTGGCAGGCGATCAGGCCGACCCCGCCGGCGGCGGCGTGGATCAGCACCGTGTCGCCGGGCTGGACGCGATAGGTGCGACGGAGCAGATACTGGGCAGTCAGCCCCTGCATCATCATCGCCGCGCCCTGCTCGAAGGAGAGATCGTCGGGCAATCCCACCAGCAGATCGGCCGCAAGGTTGCGGACTTCGGAATAGGCGCCGAGCGGTCCGCCAACGTAGGCAACCCTGTCGCCGACGGCAAAAGCGGTCACGCCCTCGCCCAGCGCTTCGATGACGCCGGCCGCTTCCTGGCCGAGCCCGGACGGCAGCGGAACCGGATAGAGGCCGGAACGGTGATAGGTATCGATGAAATTGAGCCCCACCGCCGCGTGACGGATGCGGACCTCGCCGGCGGCAGGCAGAGGCACGTCGGCTTCGACCCACTGCAGGACTTCAGGTCCGCCCGTGCGCTCAAAACGAATCAGACAGGACATGCAACACCTCTCGGAACTTGCCGGTCAGGAATTGTACCGGAGGTTTAAATGGACCGAAGCCCAAGCCGCGGAATGGACGACGCCACCGCGGATGGGCTTCGGTTTGGACTTGAATCGCGCGGCGGGCGCCTTCCGGCAGCCCGCCCGAGGCTCAGACCGGCATTTCCTTGTGCTGCTCGACGGAATCGACCACTGCCAGCGCCGTGATGTTGACCAGCCGGCGGACCGACGCGGACGGCGTCAGGATATGCACCGCACGCGCCGCACCGAGCAGGATCGGGCCCACCGACACGCCGTCGCCGTTGGCAACCTTGAGCAGGTTGAAAGCGATGTTGGCGGCATCGATGTTGGGCATGACCAGCAGGTTGGCTTCGCCGCTGAGGGTCGAGTCGGGGTGCAGACGATCGCGGATTTCAGCGGACAGCGCCGAATCGCCGTGCATTTCGCCGTCGCATTGCATGTCGGGCGCCTGGACCCGCAGGATGTCGCGGGCGGCACGCATCCGGAGGGACGAAGCGCTGCGGGCACTGCCGAAGTTGGAATGGGACAGCAGCGCCACCTTCGGCTCGATGCCGAAGCGCTTCATTTCGTCCGCGGCCATCATGGCGATCTCGGCGGTGGCCTCGGCGCTGGGCATCTCGTTCACGTGGGTGTCGGTGATGGCCAGCACGCGCTGGGGCAGCAGCAGCACGTTCATTGCGGCGAACAGGCTGGCGCCCTTCTTCAGGCCGACGAGATTCTCGATGTGACGGAAATGATGGTCGTAGGCACCGGTGGTGCCGCAGATCAGCGCATCGGCATCGCCGCGGCGCAACAGCATGCATCCGATCAGGGTGGCATCGCTGCGCAAGGCTTCGCGGGCCGAATCCGGCGTCACGCCATCGCGGCCCATCAGACGGTAGTACTCCTGCCACAGCTCACGATAACGGCTGTCGGACTCGATATTCACGACGTCGAAATCGCGCCCGGCCTTGAGGTTGAGGCCCAACTTCTCGAGGCGCATGTCGATCACGGCAGGGCGACCGATGAGGATCGGGCGGGCCAGATCCTCATCGATGACCGCGCGCACCGCCCGCAGCACCCGCTCGCTCTCGCCTTCCGCGTAAAGCACGCGCTTGTTCGCGAGGGGCACGCGCTTGGCCAGCGAGAAAACCGGCTTCATGATGATGCCGGACTGATACACGAACTCGTTGAGGCTCTGGATATAGGCATCCATCGCGATCGGACGGGTCGCCACGCCCGAATCGATGGCGGCCTTGGCCACCGCCGGGGCGATCTTGACGATCAGACGCGGATCGAAAGGCTTGGGAATCAGGTAGTTCGGGCCGAAGTTGAGGTCGGCGCCGCCGTATGCCTGGGCCACCACGTCGGACTGCTCGGCTTCGGCGAGTTCGGCGATGGCCTTCACGCAGGCCAGCTTCATCTCTTCGTTGATCTTGGTGGCGCCCACGTCCAGCGCGCCCCGGAAGATGAACGGGAAGCACAGCACGTTGTTCACCTGGTTCGGGTAGTCCGAACGACCGGTGGCGATGATCGCGTCGGGACGCACTTCCTTGGCCAGTTCCGGCATGATTTCCGGGGTCGGATTGGCCAGCGCGAAGATCAGCGGCTTGTCGGCCATGGTCTTGACCATGTCCTGCTTGAGCACCCCGGCGGTGGACAGGCCGAGGAACACGTCGGCACCGACCATCGCATCGGCCAGGGTGCGGAATTCGGTCTTCTGGGCATAGCGCGCCTTGGTCGGCTCCATGTTTTCTTCACGGCCGACGTAGATCACGCCCTTGGAGTCGCAGACGAAGACGTTTTCGCGCCTGATTCCGAGGCTGCACCACAGTTCGAGACAGGCGATCGCCGCGGCGCCAGCGCCGGAACACACGACGCGAACCGCGCCGATGTCCTTGCCGACCACCTTGAGGCCGTTGAGCATGGCCGCGGCGGAGATGATCGCGGTGCCGTGCTGGTCGTCATGGAAGACCGGGATCTTCATCCGCTCGCGCAGCTTCTGCTCGATGTAGAAGCACTCGGGCGCCTTGATGTCTTCGAGGTTCACGCCACCGAGGGTCGGCTCGAGCGCAGCGATCATGTCGATCAGCTTGTCCGGATCGTTCTCGGCCAGTTCGATGTCGAACACGTCGATGTTGGCGAATTTCTTGAACAGGCAGCCCTTGCCCTCCATCACCGGCTTGGCGGCCAGCGGGCCGA